>JAGHTW010000066.1 GCA_018065145.1 Candidatus Prevotella equi | reverse complement strand
AAAAAGCCAAGATTGAACTGCGTGAAAAATGTATCACCAACGCACAGACCGAGATTCAGAACTTTGGCAAGTCGGGACAGAACGATTACACAGATAGCGATCAGATATCCTGTGTACTGTGTGGCATCATTGCAATAGCCGATAAACTTGGCATTGACGTAACCCTTAAATCTGGCTGCGAGAGGGCAACACAAGAACTACTTGATGGTGTCTATTGGTTCAATTATCGTCAGATGCAAAAGGACATGGCTACATGGCGCACTCCTCAGATGGTACATGCCATTGGTGGAATAACGGACGAAATGGTTGATGCTTTCAAGCAATATATCGCAGGAGTTCAACCTGTCGCAAGCGTTGGTGGTTCCAACGGTGCAGCAAATACTCTTACCAATTGGGATGGTTCTGAGGTTACCAATGGTTGGAGAGCACCAGCAAGACCAAACTTCTTGAACTATTCAAAGAAAAAAGGTGGAGGTATCGGATATTAGGCGAGATTAAACAAAGCGTGCTAACATTGCGCAAACTCACGACATCGCCAAGAAGATACTGGAGAAGTATGGCATAGTCACCGCACGTATCAAGCAGTGCGTAACAGTGAAGTGTTACAGCACTCTCTTCTCTCATGATTCATACAAGCGCAATGCTGTAATTTGAATTATTCATAAACTTCCAAGGTAAATATTGTAACTCCTTTATTTTTAGACATTAATTACTATACCAAATTGCATCGCAATTAGAGAACTACCGTATGCCTAACAGCACGTACGGTGGTGTGAGAGGTCGGAAAGCGAAAGTAGGAAGAAAACTGCTTCGTTTTCCTCCTACTATATTAGTACTAAGACTGCAACATATTACTCAACTTTCATTATCTTGCGACTGTAGGTCTTGTCCTCTGTTGTAACATTTATGATGTAGATTCCTGGTGTCAATGAACTGACATCAAGTGTTACCATTGTCACAGGCTTGGATGCGTTCACGACAGTTGAACCGTTCATGCTCGTAAGTGTTACACTCTTGATTATCTTTCCACCTGCCGTCACGTTGAGTTTGTCGCGGACGGGGAGAGGATAGATCTTCAGTTCTGCATCAAGAGTCACCTCGTCAATACCATCGACATTATCTACGATGTAGGTAAACTCAACGATGTCACTTTCCGTCATGTCAGTTGCTACTGCTATAGCCTTGATTGTGACAGTCTCGTTAATTATGACAGGTTCTGTGTATGTCAGGCGAGTTGCTTCGTCGCAAGGACAAGAACCACCGAGTGTGTAGTAGATAGTTGCACCTTCGGTTGCACATGACAATGTAATCGCTGTGCCCTTTGTTACAGTTGTACCAGAAGCGATGTTTGCTTTTGGTGCTTCAATCTCTACTTTTTCAATCTGTTCAACATTGACAATCGTAGTTGCTGATAAATCGTAACCATCAATAGTGAATGTCAAAGCTGCAGTTCCCGGAAGTTCACCGCTGAAAGGAATCTCCGCCTTGCCATTTTCGTCAAGGACTGCACTTGTTGCATTCACGTCAAGAATCATCTGTGAGGAGCTTCGCACATTAATAGTCTTGCCTGCTGATGCATATGCAGGAAGCACAGTTATAGGAATGATGCCATTGTCTCCGTAACGTACTAAAGTAGCAGAGTCACATACTATCTTACGAATCTCCTGTTCGATGATGAATGATTGAGAATAGTTGTCTTGCATACGGATACCAGCATAACTCTTCACGCGATTATTCACCACAAGGGTTACTTCCGCACCTTCAAATGGAGCATTTGTATTGAAACGAAGCTTTGACGCAAAAGTTTCGGATTCACCCTCATGCTTCGCCTCTTCATTCAGCAACTCAACCGTACCTTCCACTTGCTTGCCGCTTACCATAACAATGATATTATCCGTATTGAGCAGCTCTGGCATCATATACTTATCGAACTCAATCTCAACAGCATCTTCGTAAGCACGGGCATTCTTTACATTAGGCTGCACATTTTGGGTCATGGCAATGTTCACGTCAAGCTGCGGAGGAGGAACTGGAAGCCACTCGGAATAGGTGGTTTCATAACCTTCCTTCTCGAATTTAACTTGCCACATACCCTGAGGTACATCCCATGCATACATACCATTTTCATCAGTGAAGAGAGGATTAACCTGAGCATATTCTTCTGCATCCCACTTCAAAATATTTTCGTGAAGATCTCCATACATGTCTTCTACCATTTCCTTGTAATAGGCAGTTGCTGTTACACCTTCGAGACGATTTGACGATACGCCTTCATAGACGAAACCAGAAGGATCTAATACATATTTTGTCGGATTAGTTGTTGATTTTGGTGCAATTGGTGGTGGTAGCTTACAATTTTTAAGAGTAGGTATCTGACTTAAAATATTTGATTTCAATTTCAAATCAATAAATTTATTAGCATTTCCCTGAATGATGGCAAAGTCTCCAATAGCAAGTTCTGCTGCTAAAATCCATCCATTCGTTAAGGAAGCTTTTATACCAGACAAACATGCAATATCAGCAGTAATGGTAGCAGCATATCCTTCAGATACAAGTAATGCACTAGAAATTGCTTTTTGCTTGAGCTCGTCCATACCAGGACAGTCTACATTTTCAATATTATGAATGATATTAATCCATTCGTTTATACTTTCAATTGCATAACTGACATCGTTTATCAAATTTAAAGCACTAATTCCTCTTGAAATACCTCCTAAAACTTGTACAGCTATTTTTATTTTTGAAAGATTACCGAGGAGTTGAGCTTCTTTACCTTGATATTTAAAGTAGTGTTTAGGAAGTTTTGCATTTGCTGGCAATTTGCTCTTTATCAAAGCCATTTGTCTTCGGCACACATCCAATTCTTTCATGGTTTTAGCCATTTGCGAATTGTTTTTTGCTAGTAAACGAGCAATTTGCTCGGAAATATCACCTTTAATTTCACCAATTATATCACTCCAGGTATGTAATTGATCAATAAATTCAGTTAATTGCTCAAGCCATTCTGGCATGCTAATAATTCTTTTAGCCAACATCGCATTTGCATCAATGCGTTCAACTATGACATAATAGTCAGCTAATGAATCTATTAAAATTATACCTTCATCGCTATAACTAAAGTATATCTTACTTCTATCATTTATTGAATACTCCCTTAAAGTTGTAGTTTCAATTTTATGGTCAATTTCTGAAACTTTACCACTCTTCATTAACTTATATGAATTAGTAGTAGAGTCATAATAAACCATTTCTTCATTTGTATCCTTGAATGACAATAAATCTTTATTCTCTAATATAATATTATCAATGACCAAGAACAAAGAATCCATAGAAATACTATCGCTATCATCGGCAATATCATTTATATCTAATATGGAATAAATCTCAGATAAGATTTTATCTGCTTTATCGTCATTTTCGTCATTTATAGCTACCAACAAATCATCTAATCTAGTATCTATTTCTAAATGTTTTGAATTTTCTACAAATTCTTTTGTTTTTTTATATATATCATTAATTTTTGAACGATCAAGATAGATTTCAGTATTTGCGTTGAAACTTACACTTACGTTTATTGGAAGAGCTGTTGAGTGAAAAGAATGCTTGCAAACATACCTATCCTTTATGGCATTGTACTCTGGTTTGATTGATTGTATATCACCTGATGATGTATAAACGTGAAGCCAGACATTATCAATTACAGAAGGGTCATTATTTGTAAAATCGACAAGAAATGTAAATTCAGGATAACTTGGCCAATACCAATATGGTGATACTTCTTTTGAAGGATTTTTGAAATCAAAGACTGTTACATAATCATATAATTCAAGATTGGCTGATGTGTGTGCTGTATTAATCATTGTTACTGTACTAACCTCAATAGCATTCTTGTCATACAAACAAGAAATATTCTCAGATTTTAGTTCAACTCCTGCCTTTGTTAAAATCTTTGCATAGATATTATGTGTCGAAAGATTATAAGGTTCATTAAGTTCACAAGTTGTAGACCAGGAACCGTTAGAAAGGGAAAAAGTTTGTCCTATAAGAACATCACCATCATATATTTCGATCGCAGATGCACCAATAGCAGTTCCACTTACAGGAATTGTTGTTTTCGCCACATAAGGAGGAACTGAGATAGACAAGTCCTTTGCAATATAGTTTGCAGAACCTATTGGCTGAGTAATTGTTTCTCCATCAATATCAAACTGTGCAAATGCACTCGGAGCATACTCGCCACCGAGTGTTGGGATGATACAGAAGCGCACACGATCTGTATATCGAGGCATAGGAATAGTGATACGATTGTTATGGATGGTGTAGCTGCTTGTGCTGTTGCCAACCATCACTGAATTCTCAACAAATTCACATGATTCCGGTAGGTCAATAATGAGATTGACATTGCTGACCTTTGTTGCGTATGCAGATTTGAAATCAAGATGTCCTGTCAGCGTTAGATAGTTACCAGCAACAATGCTTGACTTGTTTACAGTGAATGAAGTGTTATCACCTGTATAGTACAGTTTGCTTTCATCAAGTGTTGGCACTTCAGCTATATCAATAGCGCATACCTTACCGCTCTGTACATCTACAGTTGTCTGGGTATAGTCAGAGCTAAGAACAAGTCCTGTCTGTGGCAACTGACTGAGGTCGTAGATGCTGTTGAACAGTTTGCTGGCCCCCATGGTAACAAGCGTGTATGAACCGTCTGCAAGGTTGTTGATGGTCAGTGAGGCATTGCTGTAATCGTATGACTTCAACAGCTTGCCGTTGGAATCATAAAGCGAACCTACAACAGATGCATTATTATTCTTAGCAAAAACAGACTTTATCTTTCCAAGTTCAATGATATAGAAAGCAGCATCAGCACGCTGTTCTGCATCAATTGTTGCAGTTGTCTTAACTGGTATGAACGCATTGACCTTGCTTTTTGCAGTCATTTCAAGCACATCACCCTCATCTACTTCTTCTAGAAGAACAATTTGAGGATATTGCACATTGAACTGGTTAATAGACTTCTGTTTTGTCTTGTTGTAGATGCTGTATGCAACATTGTTGTAATCAGAATACCACTCCTGGAAAGTCTCTTCGCCATTATCTGAAGGACATTTCGTATAGGTCAAATTGAGTGATACGACTGCGCCACTGATACTTTTGAGAGATACTTCAGAAATTGATACTGCATCAACACCAGTCATCAAGGAGTCGCATACAATGGTCTGGCTGATATAATCAGAGGCAGAGACCGCTAATGATGTAGGCACATTGCTTACCGTCAGGACGTAATTGCCCTTAGCGTCAGTCTTTGTGCTTACAGTTTTGCTATACTTGCCGCCAAAGGTCTGGGATGCAGTAACAGTTGCACCACTTAGAACTGTTCTAGATGCCAAGTCCTTAACGCATCCGGAAATAGTAAGCTGTTTGATTGGCTCCAACGTGAGTGTCAGATTGTTGTTTGCGTCACTGACAATATAGTCTTTCTGCTCTGGTGCAACATATTGCATCGCCAGATCTTGCGATAATACGACTCTGTAGCTAACTGCATAACCCGACAACAATCCGCTAAGTCCTGTTGATTGTGCAAGATAGTTACCATCAGAATCAAGCCAAGTAATCTGAGTATTAGATGTAATAGTTTCTCCATTAGGAGTCTTGACCGTGAGACTAACGTTTTGAGGTTTAGACAGAGAAGAGAAAACAACACTAACATCCTCATCCTTCACCTCTATATTCTCAATCTTGCCGAATACATCACCTCGCTGATTACGGAGTACAGCATTCCAAGAGGTGTTGCGTATGATATTGGAGAAAGTGTAAGAACTGCGGTCGGTCATCACATAGTGCATCTTCTGACCACTCTTTGTGTTGGTCAGTTCGAGCCACATTTGTGAATAATCAGTTACATCCGTACCATTCGGAAAAGAGATTGACAAACTGCGGATATCCTCCTGTATTGGAAGAATGGTAAATTCTTTCCATCCTGCTGCATCCTGATATTGAGTAATGGCTGCTGCAGGAACATAGATGACAAGTCCTTCCTGGACTCCTGTAAAAACATTACTCTCAAGCATAGGAGGAGTCATTGCATATACTGTTACCGAAGATAACTGCTGGCATTGATAGAAAGCATGGTAACCAATCTTCTCTATTGATGCAGGAAGATATACAGATTCCAACTTTGTATAATCAAAGGCATAGGAAGGAACTTCAGTTACACCTGTTACTCGGCTTAAGTCAAGAAGTGAACAGTTGGAATAATTGTTGGTAATGTTGAAATCGTTGCTCGTTATACGTCCAGCAACGGTAATCATCAATACGTCACTGCTCTTACCGCCATTTAATGCTGTACTTACAGCTCCACTGAGTGAGCCGGCAGTGAAGTCATCAATGATTACCTCACCGGTCAGGCTGTTCCAGTAGTTTTTTGCTGGATTAGCTGGATTAGCCGGGTTGTACTCATAGACTGCTGTCAGCGTTACATCCTTTGGCGGCATTGTATATATAAAGTCTTGTGCAGACGAAATCTTTATACCATCAGCATCAGTCCATTCCTTGAACGAGAAATTTTTGTTTGCGTATGCGTAGAGGTGTATAGTCTCGCCTGTTGACAATGAGGCTGAGTTCGTATTGAAAGAGCCTGCCATGGTCGGCTTTGAAACGACTGCGAGAGTATGTTTTTCCAGATCATCCGCATAAACAGATGATGTAAAAAACAGACAAACAACAGACAGTAAAAAAGTCAACAGATTTGTTTTGTTTATATTCATATTCTTCTTTATTTTACAACAACCTTAGTTTTAGCACCATTGACATTCACAATGTATATACCACTGTTAAGGTTGATTCTATCACTCGCAATCTTCTTATTATACATGGTTCTTCCATCGGTGCCAAATACTTGTATCGTTTTTGCTTTAAGGAAGTCAAATGAAAGAATATTGCCTATGACCTTTATTTCTCCATCGTCAGAGGTTGCAATCTGTGATATATCGGTCGCCTCACCATTCAGTGAAACAACGAAGCGTGCATTGTATGTACCAGCTTTTGCCGTAAACACGTATTCGCCAGTTCCTAAATCCGTGACGATGTCATTGTCAATGTCTTTTAGCAAAACATCTTTTGATGGTTGATCCAACTTCAATGTGTATTCTCCATCCTCTGGTATATATACGGAGAATGTAATGATTCCATCACCCATTGGACGTTCATTGATGGCATATTTAACACCTGTCTCCACACTATATATCTGTGCAGAACGTGGGGTTTCTTCCATGAATTTCGATGCATCTCTACCTACTTCGTAAGCCCTTGATGCAATGTTGTTGATTACAACACGACTCTTGTCTGAATTATTGTCATTTCTTAGTGTAAAGTCCAGGATGCGTCTATTAGGCATTTTGTTCACTGCAGACTTTGCCTGAGCAGGATGTTCCCTTACAACATGATTGTGCTGACGACCATCTTTGCTGAATGTTATTTTTCCAGCATTGAGTGGTTTTTGAATAAAGAACGCTTCAAATGGCATCAGGATATAGTTGTCGTCTAACAATGAATAAGCAGAATATCCATTGCCGTTCCATACTGTTATTGTTCCTTCTGCACCAATATAATGGGAATCGAAGAAACTTGGATAAGGATTACCTATGAAGTTCCAGCTTCTGTTATGCGCAAATTCTGCCTCGTATTCATTCAACGTCACATCTACGTCTTCCGAAGTGAAAATGTCATTCTTCTTTGTGTCATTTATAGCCTTGAATGTCAATTCTGATGTCTTTTCTGAGCCTTCCTTTGTAAACTGGATGATGTAACCGATACCTGCTTGCATGGTGTCTCCATTATGCAGATTCGTCCATGTGTCGGTCATATTGCCAGACGCACGTTGCTCACTGTCATACTTACGCAAAGCCCAATATGTTCCGTCTGGCACATCTATGTTTCCTACCTCAGCATTGAATGGGAAAGAAACAAAATGCCAACGGTCACGATACATGCTTTGTTTTATAATCACGCTGTCAGCTCGTGCAAAGCCATTGTTTACAAGAGTCGTTGGATGATAATAGTCTGCTCCGGCCTTTGTATATTTGGTACTACCGTTCTGATAACCAAGGTTACCTGTTTGAATAAACTTTCCCAATGACAATCTTGCATCGTTGTCAATGGTAAGATGACCACGAACAGATACATCATCAGACTTATAATGCAGTTTTAAGTCTGGCTTTGACGAAAGGAGCGGGTCGTTCGTAACGATGCTGTCAGTATATTCAGTATCAGTACTTACATATATATCGTAAAGGTAACGAACAAACTGGATATTACGGACAGGCGACAACGTTCCGTCATCTGTTGTTACCTGATAGAACATGGTATGTGTTCCTTCACTTAATCTATGAAGATCAAGTGCTGTTATTCCACCCATGTAATCTTCTGTCACAACAGCTGATTCGTCTTGGTCAAACCAATAGCGTACAGATTTGATAGCGTAGTCCTTGAACTTCTCTTCCACTGGAGCTATACGGAAGAATGAAATCGTCCTTGATGGAGAAACCTCACCCTTGCTGTCCAATACCTGATAGTGCATAGTGTGAAAACCTTCTTCAAGATCCGCAACATCTATAGCTGAGGTTCCACTTGTATAAGCAACTTCCCTTGGCGTAAAGTCCTTGTCAAACCAATAGCGCACAGATTTAATAGCATAGTCCTTGAACTTCTCTTCTGCCGAAGCAACACGGAAGAATGAAATCGTCCTTGAAGGAGACACCTCACCCTTGCTGTCCAATACCTGATAGTGCATAGTGTGAAAACCTTCTTCAAGATCCGCAACGTCTATCGATGACGTTCCGCTTGTGTAAGCAACTTCCCTTGGTGTAAAGTCCTTGTCAAACCAATAGCGTACAGATTTGATAGCATAGTCCTTGAATTTCTCTTCTGCCGAAGCAACACGGAAGAATGAAATCGTCCTTGAAGGAGATACCTCACCCTTGCTGTCCAATACCTGATAGTGCATAGTGTGGAATCCTTCTTCAAGATCCGCAACATCTATAGCTGAGGTTCCACTTGTATAAACAACTTCCCTTGGCGTAAAGTCCTTGTCAAACCAATAGCGCACAGATTTGATAGCGTAGTCCTTGAACTTCTCTTCTGCTGAAGCTACACGGAAGAATGAAATCGTCCTTGAAGGAGATACCTCACCCTTGCTGTCCAATACCTGATAGTGCATAGTGTGGAAACCTTCTTCAATGTCTGCTAAGTCAAGAACAACAGAGCCATCATTGTATGAACCGGTTTTCACATCCATTGATGTGTCAAACCAATATCTGCAGCTAGAGATACTGTATGATGAGTTTATGTCCTCAAAATCTTGTGCATAGAAGTTATGACAATAGAACACCAATAGGAATGCAAGAATAGTCTTGATTCTCATAGTGCAATTATTTATTTTCCGTCCACTTCTACATCAATTGTAAGTTTACCTTCCTTTGTCGTATTAGGTTCTGACGTGAATTTTGTGATTATAGGATATTGTACAGTTGATGTATATGGATATTTACCACCTTGCATTCCTATAGGCGTTCCATCTGTACCAATGTACTTCTCTTTGGCATCATCAGCTAATTCAAAAGTCTCACCATAATTAAAACCGTTCGTATAGGTCTTGAAAACATCTGTCACGGAACTTGTAGTACTGTTATTTCCCTTTGAGACTAGATAGGCAAACAAGTAACTTTTGTTTATGCTGAGACAATTGAAGCAAGATGCAGTTGAAGGAAGACTGTAATTTAAATTAGAACCTCCATAAGAGGAGTAAGTCCAGTTAAATATACAGTTATAGTAATTCAAGTAATAATTTTCAGAACAATAGGTGTTTGTCCAATTGATAACACAATTAACAAAAGCACTTGTGTTCTCGCCTATAGAAATGAAACCAGAATTAGAATTATAACCATAACATCTTGGGTTTGCCACATAACAATTATAGAATAAAAAGTCAGGATGACAATTGGTATTAGAGAAATACATTGATGAAGTAATTATATCATTGTACATTCTAACGATAGGTCCTCTATCATTCGAATAAGTATTTGATGCTACCGCATGTATTTCTCCAAAACGGTTCTTTATAAATTTAAGAGTTCCCTGTCCATTGCCAGAGGCATCGTTATACACGTAGGTATAACTACTAGAGAATACAATGCCTTCGATCGTTGTTGTCATTGTTTCATCGGTAGAATAAAACTTCATTTCGCTTGAAATGTAAGTCTTTTCTGATGCGTCAATTCCTGCACCACGCACAGTAATACCTTTATTAAAAGAACCACTAAATGTGAAAGTTCCAGGTGACAGAGTGATGATGTCACCGTTTACGGAAGCATTATAAGCAGAAGTAAAAGCTCCTGCACCATAATAATGCGTAAAGTTACCTTCATGCGAGAGGGTAGCAACAAAACTTGTCTGAGCAAAGCTCATGGAAACGTAGCAAACAAGAGCTACAAAAAAAGATAAGATTTTTTTCATTTTTGATGTTATTTTAAGTTTGTAATAGATTGTAAAAACACAAATTAAGGGCGCAAACCCTTTCTTGTCTTGTCTATCTTTTAGGCTACCGCCAAGTGGCCTTTCCCCTAACAAGCAAGAATGAGTTCACGCCCTATGACGTGAACTTCTCATACTGCTTGTCCTCGGGGTTGAATGTTTGGCGGTATTCAAAAGATAGAGAACAAGAGCTGTGAAGCTCTATTATATTATAGTATGTGAATCGAATATTTACATAGGCAACTTGTATGTTTAGTGAATGACTTTTAAAATTTTTATACTATTACTTCTACGATTGTACGTCCTTCGTGATCTACAGAAGGGAGTAATCCAGGAGTCTTTCCCTTGTTGAAACAAAATGACACGAGATAACCTATCTTTTGTTTTTTAAGTTCAAGATACTCAGATAGTTGGTTTTTGCCCTTGGTATTATAACTGTTGCCTCGCCATATTTTCAACTCAATCACATACTCATGATTGTTGTAGTTGATGATTAGGTCTGTGCGAGTTTCGTCGCGTGTCTCTGCTTCTACATAGTAATGTCCGACACCATTGATAATAGGGCGTATATAAAGTTGGAACTGCTTTCGTCCATGCTTTTCAACGAACTTAGCATCCATTGTTCCATCTTCTGTACGGAAGATTTCATTGAAATGCTCAGAGAACTTCTGCAAGAGTAAAGGCATGTCCAATCCATCACCTTTGATGAACTGTGGTTTCTCTATGGATCCTGCTGTATAAATCTCAGAATCCTTTTCTTGCGACATGAAATACTCGTAGATAGCAGTTTCTATGATACGGCACGAAACAGAGAATGTTCCATTATGGACATTAATAAAATTGAACCTCTCTGCAAGTTGGAATGCCTCGTTGAGCGGATTATACTTTTGGGATTCGCCTGAAAAGAGATGATTCTTGAGCAGAGATTTCAGATCAGGGAACTGTTCTATCTTCTTAATCATGTCGTCAAAGAGCGTATTGTGCTCGTTGAGCAATGACTTAACTGCACTACGAAGTCCCTCATGGGTCCAGTCATTCTGCTCCTCCATCAACTGGCACAAGCGAGAAACGAGGAATGGATAGCCACCGGTATATTCACGAATCCATGAAGCGACCTCTTTGGTGTTCATACCCCGATGGTGGTCAGACTCATAATCATCAAGCATACCCTTGATACCATTGGTGGACAAACTCATATCTACATTGAAAGGGACCGCAATGTTCCATGGCGAATTGTACTGATGGTCGTCTTCTGGACGAATCTTTAACTTAAGATTCTTGATATCATAAACTCCTGCAAGAATTACAGACTGGAAAGTCGCCCTGTTATTTCTGTCAAGAAACAACTTACGCAAGATACTTAACAACGAAATCAAACTGACATTGTCAGAGGCTTTGTCAATTTCATCAATTGTCAAAACAACTGGCTTATCATTGAACTTGCATACTTTGCTAAAGATGCTTGACAAAATTACCGTTTCAACCGGAGCGATTGAGTCATCGACTGAGTTAAGAATCAAATCCTTCGATTTATCGGAAAGACCAGTTACGGTGTCATTCTCAATTGCATCCTTCATAAGCCACAGTACAGTGGCACAGAATTTTTCATCAGAAGAGAATAATCCTTGTCCCAAATCTTCAAAAGATAAGGAAAATACAGTATAGCCATCACTCTCCAGCGTGGACTTAATGGCATTCAGTGTGGTAGTCTTACCGTATTGCCTGCCTCGATTGATACAGAAATAATCACCTTTGGCAACCATCTTGCGGATGATTTCCAAACGCTCGGTAATGTCTACCATATAGTGCTCATTTGGGCGGCAAGTGCCCGTCGTATTGAATCTCTTCATGCTTGTCGTTGCGAAAAGTGTATAACTTTTGCTATGCAAATTTATAAAAAAAATCTCAAAAACGTGCAAAAATTACAGCCGAACACTATCATTTTTATGAAACTTTATGACTTACGACATGTATTTCTGACATATTCGCTTCCTTTTCTGTACTTTCGTTACATT
Source organism: Candidatus Prevotella equi (assembly GCA_018065145.1). Lineage (GTDB taxonomy): Bacteria > Bacteroidota > Bacteroidia > Bacteroidales > Bacteroidaceae > Prevotella > Prevotella equi. The sequence goes on along the minus strand of JAGHTW010000066.1, from coordinate 37,952 downwards.
TTGAATCATATTTATCACACTGGTTTTGATACATGATTCTCTTGGTCTTCGTTGTTTACAGTGGAGTAACAAGGTAGAATAAAAACAGAATAAAATAACTGCATATAAAAACACACTATTGTGTGGAAAGCATCTGATGACATAAGCCAGTTAAGCGTTAGCATTCTTAACGTCCACTAATAAGGATTGAAGTCAGATAAATATGTTAATAAATTGTTAATTACGTGTAAACAAATCTTAATTGATATTTGTATCAAAAAAGAATCATGACATCCCTCTTTTCTTAATATCTACAAAACATTATTCATGTTGAAAAGTTTGGGAACATCATGGTATCATTAGTGATTTACATAAAGTTCTCGATACTGACTATCAAGTTATTACGGCAAATATAAGTAATCAGACGTGGGAAGTCTGTACTTCTGCTTATCCTACATTTGAGGCTCTGGTAAAACCTATACACAAAGGATAAGCAACCAGTTTGCCCACGTCAATTGGATATTATGCAGAAGTACAACTACAATACACCTTATATTATGTATAGCAGTCAATTGACACATATATACAATATGTCTGTAGTTGGAACTTGGGATAATACACCCACGTGGACGTTCCGATTGCGTTTTCTTCTTTGTGCATTGTTACAAGTTTACCAGACTTTCAAATGTAGAAGACAAACGTTACGTAAACGTCCTTTCTTGATGCGTTGTCAGCTATGTGCCTTACGCGAGGCACGTTGCTCAAGCATCACCAATATGTTTTTATAACCCCATTCTCGCCCGTTAGAGTGGGCAGACTGGATTGTAATTGCAAAAGTATAAAAAAAAAATGATACTGCCAAACATTTCTTCGGAAATGTTTGGCAGATTTTATTTTATAACCGTTGTCTTTTACGCTGCGACTAAAGGTCGATATGTTCTACTTCGACTTCTTCGTGTAGGAACATTGCGGCGCATTCCTTGAAGCGTTCTGGCGACTCTGTGGTGTAGTAACGTATCGTGCCGCCCTTGCTGCAGTTCTCTGCTATATCCTTATGACGATGAAGGTAGTCCTCAAGCGACGCTGCTACGTATTCTCCCTGTGCAACGATGCGTATGTTAGGTGGCGTAACCTTCTTCACCGCATTCATCAGCAACGGATAATGCGTGCATCCAAGGATGATGGTGTCAATGAGCGGATCTTTCTCCAACAGTTGCGTGATACGCTTACGAACAAAGAACTCAGCTCCTTCGCTCTCTGCCTCACCTGCTTCCACTATAGCAGCCCATAGAGGACATGCCTGTCCCGTCACAGTTATATCGGGATGGAATTTTGCTATCTCCAGGCTGTAGCTCTCGGAACGCACTGTTCCCTCCGTTGCCACAATACCCACATGACGTGTCTTTGTGAGATCGCCGATAATCTCTACCGTTGGTCGTATGACTCCAAGCACTCGCTTATTGGGATCAATGACAGGCAGGTCATTCTGCTGTATGCTTCGCAGCGCCTTTGCCGATGCGGTGTTACAACCAAGGATGACGAGGTGACATCCCATATCGAACAGTTTCACGACTGCCTGGCGTGTAAACTCATATACCACATCAAAAGAGCGCGGACCGTATGGGGCACGCGCATTATCACCGAGATAGACAAAATCTCGTTCCGGCAATCGCTTACGCAACTGCTGTAGTATGGTCAGACCACCATAGCCGGAGTCAAAAACGCCGATGGGAGTGTTCTGCATAGGGATTGAATTGGGGTGGTTAAGGTTCTGCTTTTACTTCGTCAACTTAATGAGCGCTTCGGTAACGTCCTGCGCAATATTCTTACTGAAGTAAGGAACAGCATCGCTGTCGGTATTTACAAGGATGAGATATCCCTGTGTGTTGCCAAGAGTCTGTATAGCATCATCCAGCTTCTTGCGTATTGGAGCCATTGCGTCCTTCTCTGCTTGATTTACCAGACGCTCTGCCTCTGCACGGAATTGTGTGTTACGCTCCAGCAATGCCTGAAGGTCTGCCTGACGCTTCTGGCGTATTGGCTCTGCCAATGATGCTTGCTGATCAAGGAACAGCTCGTATTTCTCGTTGAACTCCCCCTCGGCAGCCTTGAGCTCTGCGGCGTATTGCGCACGCAGCTGCTCAAGATTCTGCTGTGAGATGGAATACTCCGGCATCTGCTTCAGTACCTCGTCGTATGAGAAATATCCCACCTTGATACCGAACTGCTGAGCTGATGCACCGAGCACTGTTGCTATCAACAAGCAAAATGTAAGAAAAAACTTTCTCATCTTTACTTCAACTTGTTAAGCTCTGCCTTTACTTCTGCTGTTACGTCCTTTGAACCAGTGCCTACATAGAGTGCTGCACCCTGTTCAAAGATGTAAGTATATTGGCCTGTCTTACCAACATTCTGGATGGCTGTCATAATCTTCTGCTGGATAGGAGCCATCTTCTCCTGCTGCTGCTTCTGGAACTCCTGCTGGTTCTGCTGTGCAGTCTGCTGAATCTTCTGGTACATCTCCTGGAGGGCATTCTCCTGCTCCTGCTGTGCAGTAGCGCTCATTGTAGCCTTGTTCTTGTCATACTCCTCCATCTTACGCTGCAGTTCGTCCTGCATCGCCTTGATGTCGTTGTCATACTGCTGTGCGATAGCCTGAAGCTCACCATTTACCTTAGTCAGTTCTGGAAGGTTCTGCATGATAGACTGTGTATCAACATGACCAAACTTCTGTGCATTTGCGCTGATTGCCATTGTAAGCATTGCAACGAGCGCGAAAATCATCTTTTTCATTTTACTTTTTACTTTTTTATTTATTAATTGTTAATTTTTACTTAGTATCCGAGCTTCTGGAGCACTTCATTTGAAATATCAATCTTTGGTGATGCAAAGATGATGCCGCTGTCAGAGGCGCGGTCCAGGACCAGCTGATAGCCACGGAGTTCTGATATCTCCTTTACTGCGTTGTATATCTCATCCTGAATAGGTGACATGAGGCTCTCACGCTTCTTGAACAGCTCGCCTTCTGGTCCGAAGTACTTTTTCTTAAGGTCTGCTGCCTCTTTCTCCTTCTGCATGATAGACTCCTGCTTTGCCTGTTTCTGTTCCTGAGAGAGGAAGACAACCTCGTTCTGGTAGTTCTTGTACATAGTAGAAGCCTCTGTATTAAGCGCCTCTACCTCAGCCTGCCAACGCTTGCTGACCTGCGACAACTGTTCCTGAGCGCGTTCATAGGCAGGGACATTCTTGAGGATGTACTCCATATCAATGAGAGCATACTTCTGTGCGTTGGCTGCTATTGCCATTGTAGCCATGATGGCTATGATAAAAATCTTTTTCATTGTTGCGTCGTTTTTTTGGTTTAACGATTGCAAAATTATATTGTAGAAACGTTATGGTAAAAGGATTTACCCTACTTCATGGAGGAAATTCCCTAAAACCACCCATTATGCATTATGAATTATGCATTATCACTTAGAACTCCTGTCCGAGCACAAAGTGGAACTGGCTACCGCCCTTCTTTCCGAATACCTTGTCGAAGCCGTATGCCCAGTCGATACCTAACAGACCTACCATAGGGAGATATACGCGAACACCGAGACCGGCAGAGCGTTTCATATTGAATGGGTTGAAGCTCTTCACATCGTTCCACGCATTACCAGCCTCAAGGAATCCGAGACCGTAGATGGTAGTGTTACCAAGCATGAATGGATAACGTAATTCAAGTGAGAAGCGGTCGTAGGCATAACCCGCTGAACCATAAGGTGTGAGGGAACCGTTCTCATAACCTCTGAGACCTATTGTCTCTTCAGCGTAGTTCGTTGAGTTACCTGACATACCGTCACCGCCAACGTAGAATGTCTCAAACGGAGACTTGTTGAACTTGTTGTATGCGCCAAGGATACCCATCTCTGCACGCGCCATGAGGACGAAACACTTCTGTCCACTTGACAGGGCGATATATGTCTTTGCCTTGAACTTCCACTTGTGATACTCTATCCAACGATATTTCTCCTGCTGCTCTGCATTATAGGTAGCAGAATAAGGATTGGTAGCGAGATTCTCATAGTCTTTCTTGTTGAAGGCAGACCATGGTGGAGTGAGGCTTACGCTCAACTCAAACTCAGAACCATGACGTGGGAAGAGCTGGTTGTCGGTAGATATACGAGAGAGCGATACTCCGACATTGAGGTTATTACATGTTCCGTTGTTTACAAGGAAGTAATTCCAGTTCTTAAGGATATATCGTGTATATGAGAGGTTCACTGACAGCATGAAGTAATCGTCAGGCCAACGCAGACGCTTACCCCATCCTAATGAACCGCCTAACAACTGTACATACTTGTCTGGGTCGTAATAGTTCTCGTAGTTAGAGTAACCATTATAATAACCATATCCGCCGAGGTAGTTGTAATAGTTATTCTGCCAGCTGGTGTTGTAATAGTTAGAGTTTACGTCCGTCTGCTTAGAGTAGAAGAAGCCTACGCTGAACTGTATAGGACGCTTGCCACCGAACCAGTTGGTAGAATAAGAGAGGTTGTAAGACTGGTAGTAAGTACCGTTTGTCTGTGCTCCCAGAGAGAGTTGTTCTCCATCACCTACAGGCAGCAATCCACGATGCTCCTTATTACGGTTGAAGAGATTTGCCAAAGAGAAGTTATTCAGTTTGAGACCTACACGACCGATGACACCCGTCTGTCCCCAACCGAGTGAGAACTCTACCTGGTCATTAGACTTCTGTTCCAGATCCCAATTGATATCTACCGTTCCGTCTTCATAGTTTGGCTTGATGTCTGGGTTCACCTTCTCCTGATCAAAGTGTCCCATTGACGCCAATTCACGGGCAGAACGCATCAGGGCGTCCTTAGAGAAGAGGTCACCTGGCTTTGTACGCAATTCACGACGCACTACCTTCTCATAGAGACGGTTGTTACCATTGATACGAACGTGTGAGATATGTGCCTGCGGACCTTCCTGAATACGCATCTCCAAGTCAATGCTATCGCCTACAACATTCACCTCGACAGGCTGTAACTCGTAGAACAGATAACCATTGTTCCAGTATGCATTACCCACAGCATCCTCATCCTCTTTCAATCGTTTGTTGAGCAATGTCTGGTTATATACGTCGCCGCCCTTCATATTGAGCAGACGTGACAGGTAGTCTGTCGTATATACCGTATTACCAACCCATGTGATGTTACGGATGTAATACTTCGTACCCTCAAAGACCTTGAAATGTACATTTACGTGCGACTCATCCACATTGCTGATACTATCAGAAACGATGGTAGCATCGCGATAACCGTACTCGTTATACTTGGCAAGAAGGTTTGCTTTATCCTCCTTAAACTTCTCTGGTGTATATTTGTTTGACTTGAAGAGTGCCGACAGCGTACCCTTCTCATGAAGTTTCTGTAACGCACCCTTCTTGATGATATTACCCTTGAGTTTCTTTGCTGTCACCTGCTCATTACCCTCGAAGATAATCTTGTTGACCTTTGTCTTCAGCTTCTTATCGATGTCAACGTCAAGGATTACGTGGTTTTTCTGTGCCACATCGTCACGCTGACGTATGGTAACCTCTGCATTCTTGAAACCCTTGTCGCTGAAATACTTCTCAGCGAGAATCTTTGCACGTGCGAGCATGTTTGGAGTTATCTGCGAACCTTTCAACAGTCCTAGCTTCTGCTCCATATCATCGCGCTCGCCCTTCTTCTTCAGTCCATTATAGTTGATGGCACTGACGCGAGGACGTGTCTTCAGATAGATATGAAGATATATAGAGTCAGCAACGATAGAGTCCGCCGCTATCTTCACATCAGAGAAAAGACCGTGCTTCCAATATCGCTTTACGGCTTCTGTTATCTCGTTGCCAGGCACAGTCACTTCCTGACCAACGGAAAGGCCAGAGATACTTGTCAGCATACTACTCTCATACTCATCTACACCACTGGCTACCAAACCGGCAATGGTATAGATTTCTGTTCTTGAAGAGTAGGATATTTCCGGGTTTATAATCTTATCTTGCGCCTTTACCGTCGCTATGGCTATGACAGCCAGCAACAACGTCAGGGATAAGTGTTTCAAAAATGTCATATATATGATTCTTGTTTTCTTTCTTTTTGTTAGCACCACGTTATTTTGCAGCAGCCTCTTCAGCCTCTATCTGCGCCTCTGTCTTACCGAAACGGCGCTGCTTTGACTGATATGACTCAATAGCCTTCAGCAACTCTTCATTATTGAAGTCAGGCCAATATACTGGTGTGAAATACATCTCGGAATATGCTATCTGCCACAACAGATAGTTAGACACTCTCTGTTCACCACCAGTACGAATGAGAAGGTCTGGATCCGGCATAAAATTAGTGTTGAGATGCTCGCTGATGGTATCTTCATTGATATCTTCAGGATTTATCTCTCCATTCTTTGCCTTCTCGGCTATGAGTTTCGTAGCGTTTGTTATCTCCCAACGAGATGAATAGCTGAGTGCGATAACGGTCGTCATGGTTGTATATCCCGCTGTCTGATCCTCCATCTTCTTAAGACTCTGACGCACTCTCTCTGGCAAACGGCTACGGTCACCGATTACCTTGAAACGAACGTTGTTCTTATCGAAGATATCTGTCTTGAGGGATGTTATGCAGAGTTCCATCAGTGCTGCCACCTCATCATCTGGTCTGTTCCAGTTTTCTGTAGAGAAGGCATACAGAGTGAGATACTTCACGCCAAGACGCACGCAGTCTGCGGTAACCTCTTTCAGCGTCTCTGCACCAGCAGAATGTCCGTAACTACGCACTTTGCCGCGCTCGCTGGCCCAACGGCCATTACCATCCATGATGATGGCGATATGTTGTGGAATACGATTTGGATCTATCATTGAGTAAACTTGCTTATCTATCTTTGTGACATGTTTGACATTTTGGTGAGAAGCTGTACGTCAGCGCCAGCATAAGGGTGGAATAGCAGTCGGTATTCTTGAATATTCCCGATGTCTTTACCCTGTAAGGGTCTTTTATTCCATCAAGGTTATCAGAGAGCGAGAAGTGCATCTGCCAGTCTAACGACAGGTTCAGTCGTGATGCCACCTTGTATTTCACACCGACACCTATTGGTATATTGGCTGTCACAACGCTCTTTGTGGAACTGTACGGATTTGGCATAGAGTAGTCCCATGTGCCACCTTTACAACTGGCATATGTCATACCGATACCCAGTGATATAAACGGTGTTATCTTTTTCGCTCCTCTATAATCCCGTCCTGTACCGTAAGGCAGGAAGTTGTATTCAAAGGTTGCAGAGATATCTGCCAGCGGGTTGCTGAAGGAATAGCCATTCTCCGCTAAGTCTGGATAGTACGTGCTCTTTCCTTCCGTTGAGCCCTTGATGCCTGTGTACATTCCCGATATCCTCACCGCTGTGTAAGGATTTATCACCCTACGGAATATCACCGCCCCAGCGGGCTGGGACTTCTTGAAAAGCGCACTACTGAAGTCACCGTGATATGTTGTCATACCTACGCCGGCACCTATCTCCATACGATACTCCACATCGTCCTGTGCCGATGCGGTAATGGTGATAGCAAGTAACAGCATCAATATCGCTGCCACCTTATTTATTTCGTATATGCGCACGCGTGTAAACATTTATCTATTGTACGTTTTGTAGCTTCTATTACTCGTAATACGTCTTGTTAGGAACCCACGTCTGTTTGTTCTGACGTCCTTTCCATACCTTACCAGAACCTGATGCCATGAGGTATATGAATCCATTGCCGTCAGCAACGATTACAGCACCATTGGTAGCACTAAAGCCTTCAGGGAGAGTGATGCCAGTCTGCGTATGCCATGAGATGCCATGGTCCGGTGAGGAATATATCTTCTTTGGATTATCACCGCCAATGGCATATATAGTATTGCCGTAGCATGTAACGGAGAGATGTGGCATGTTTGGCAACACCAGATAATGGTTAGACCAAGGAGTAGCACAGTATGTCCACTGTGACTTCATGTCCTTATCAAGCACATTAGTCCATACCACTGCTGTAGTATCAGCGATATTTACGCCTTTTTCCTTCCAGCACACTTTCTTGTTTGCTATGATTGTTACGATGGCGCTCTTGCTGTCTGTCTTCAATGTCTCAACGACCATATTCACGTCACGAGCAGGAAGGCTGTCGCCTTTGACACCGTAAGCATTGGTATTCTGCATACTATCTACCGCCCATACGTAAGAACCATTATCCTCTTTGGCTACAACCACTGAGTCATCACTGTTTACGCCGTACAGCTTACCATCAAAGGCACCAAGCACGGACTTAAGAGAAACAGGATCATTCACTGCTTTTGCTGCGCCAGAGAACTCTCCATCAGTTGATGTATAGAGGTTCTTCTTCGTACAAAGGTACATCTTGTCATCGGAAGTCGCAATAGTAAGCGTATCACCAGCAGCGACAGTAGGAAGAGCACATGATGTCCATGTCTTACCATCTGATGATGACACCAGTTCATAATTAACGCCTCCCTTATATCCCAGAACGTACATCTTTCCCTTGAAGGAAAGTGCTTTCATAGAGATATAATCATTAGGGAAATTCGTTGCGGCAACCTCCGTCCACGTAAAGTTGTCAGCAAACTCCTTATGCGCTACGATACTGATGGTATAGTCACGAGTATGCTTTCCGTCGTATGAAACGACACGCATGGTACGAGGTACAGTACAGTTGATGGTATCACCACTTGCATACGCCACGAATCCATCGTTGTCGATATTCTTCAAGAGCATAGAACCAGAGTTACACACGGTAAAGGTCATAGGCACACAGGAAAGGTCTGTACCTACGACAAGAGAGTCCGCATTGTATATCTGGTCCGTGATATTATTGATACGCACTGGATATTTAGCAGCGGAATAGGTATAACGGATGGTATCTCGAACGCATTTTACTGTTCCGAGAGAGACTGCCGTAATGGCTGTATCGTCATATAATTCTGCTTCATCTCCACCTATGCATGATGACAATAGGCACGCACAAGAGAGCATAACGGCAAATGCTGTTATTTTGAATGTCATACTAAAATAATAAGTCTAAATTTCGAAATTCACTGCAAAATTAATCATAAATTCCCAAATAATGAAGATTTACGTAGGTTTTATTATATAATTTATCATTAATAAGGTGTTTTTTAAGTTATCTTTGCATATTTAGGGGTATATTAAGCGCCAATAACCTCCAAAAACACAAAAAACCATCGCTCGATGGAGAGCGATGGTTTTTATGTTTCAGAGGGCAAAAAGCGCCACTATTTTCCAAATAAGGTTTACTTAGGCTGCTTGCCGATGTAAGCAAGGATACCGCCATCCACGTAAAGCACGTGACCATTAACGGCATCAGAAGCCTTAGAAGCAAGGAACACTGCAGGACCACCGAGCTCTGATGGATCGAGCCAACGACCTGCTGGTGTCTTAGCACAGATGAATGAATCGAATGGATGACGTGAACCGTCAGCCTGACGCTCACGAAGAGGTGCTGTCTGTGGTGTAGCGATGTAGCCAGGACCAATGCCGTTACACTGGATATTGTACTCGCCGTACTCAGAGCAGATGTTACGAGTGAGCATCTTCAGACCACCCTTAGCAGCAGCGTAAGCAGATACCGTCTCACGACCAAGCTCTGACATCATAGAACAGATATTAATGATCTTACCTTCCTTACGCTCCATCATCTCTGGCAGTACAGCAGCAGAGCAGATATATGGTGCTACGAGGTCGATATCGATAACCTGCTGGAACTCTGAGCGCTTCATCTCGTGCATTGGGATGCGCTTGATGATACCTGCGTTGTTTACGAGAATGTCTATCTGACCTACCTCAGCGTGAATCTTCTCTACGAGAGCCTTAACGCCCTCTTCGTCTGTCACGTCACAAACATAACCCTTAACGTTTGTTATGCCTGCCTCTTTGTAGTTTGCGAGACCCTTCTCAAGAGCAGCCTCGTTGATATCGTTGAAGATGATAGTCTTTGCGCCAGCCTCTACAAATGCCTTAGCAATGTTGAAACCAATACCGTAAGATGCGCCTGTAATCCAAGCGTTCTTTCCCTCAAGGGAGAAGTTCTGTAAGTTTGCCATAGTTGTTAGTTTTTTAGTTTCGGTGGACTATTACACCCACCCTGGTTAATTATTCCTTGATATATTCTGCAAAATCAGTGAGGTGCATATCGCCCTTGCGACGCAATGTGTCATGCATAGCGAATGCAGCAGGGAGATTATGATGTGTATGACCACCAGTAGCAATCTTCACATACTCACGGAGTATAGGACGATAGTCTGGGTGTGCACAGTTCTCGATGATTGCCATCGCACGCTCCATTGGTGCCTTGCCACGAAGGTCTGCAATACCCTGCTCAGTAATGATAACGTTCACGTCATGCTCTGAGTGATCGTGATGGCTTACCATTGGCACGATAGAAGAGATGAGTCCACCCTTAGCCGTAGAAGCACAGGTAAAGATAGAGATATAAGCGTTACGCTCGAAGTCACCGGAACCACCGATACCGTTCATCATCTTCGTACCACTGATGTGTGTTGAGTTAGCATTACCGAAGATATCCACCTCGATAGCGGTGTTGATAGCGATAACACCAAGTCGGCGTATCACCTCAGGAGAGTTAGAAATCTCTGATGGACGTATTGTGAGGTGCTTTGAGAACAAGTCGATATTGTCATAAACCTGCATCAGACACTCATTGTCAACAGTAAGAGAACATGTAGAAGCATCCTTCACACGACCGTTGAGCATCATGTCAACGATAGCATTCTGCAACACCTCTGTATAGATATTGAAGTCAGGCACGTTCTTGTCCTGTCCCAGTGCGCCGAGGATAGCATTGGCTGTTGTGCCCACGCCACTCTGCAATGGCAAGAAAGAAGAAGGAATGACACCACGCTTCATATCATTGACAAGGAACTGTGCTACATTTGCACCAATCTGGTCAGTAATAGGATCAGAACCCTTGAATGCACGTGCTTCATCAGGGATGTTACACTCTATAACACCAACAACCTTTGACTTCTCCACCTCAAGATATGGAGTACCGATACGGTCGCTGACCTTTGTTATCATGATAGGCTGACGGAAAGGAGCATCAAGTGGCTCATATACGTCGTGCAACAATGAAGCGCCCTCGCTATGGAAGCGGTTCAGCTCCAGGATAATCTTCTCTGCCTTGCAAGCTACTGTTGGAGCGATACCGCCAGCAGCAGTGAGATATACGTGATACTTATCACCAGCGTCTTCAATCTTACAAACCTCGAGGATACCCCAGTTAAGTGGTCCATAGAAGTTATAACGGAGCTCCTGTGCCATGTGCGAGAGATGGAGGTCGTTATAAGCAATCTCGTTCTTGTTTACGTGAGTACGGAACTCTGCATTGGTGGTATAAGGAGCACGGAACTTAATAGCACCGGCTGCTGCGAGGTCACCATCGGTACTCTGACCTGTTGACGCACCAGTAAAGAGACTTACCTTGAATTCGTTACCCTTCTCATGTTCTGCTACGGCAATCTTTGCCAACTCCTTGGTTGTTGCCTTTGGCGCGCCAGCAGGTGTAAAACCGCTGAGTCCAAGAGAATCGCCGTTCTTAATCAATGAAGCTGCTTCTGCAGCAGTGATAGTTGTGTACATTCGTGTTATGATTTTGTGTTATATTTTGTGTGCAAAGTTAATCATTTTGTCCGAGAAAACCAAACATTTATATGGAAAAAGTTGCACAAAAGAAAAAATATGCGTACCTTTGCACACGATTTAGAAATATAGCGGTATAAAGAATCTCAGGATTCCGGCTCAGAACCTTAGTAATATTACGGCATCACAATGCTGTATTACGCATAAGGAATGAAGGTCGGGGTTCTTCTTTTTTGCTATCTAATTTATGTTATCCCTGCACAATACCGCAGGACATAGCACTGCTGGAAAAGAATAATAACAAAATAAATCAAAAGAAAACATCATGGCATACATGTCAAAAGAAGGCTACGAAAATCTCGTAGCAGAACTGCACCGCCTTGAGGCCATCGAGATGCCAAAGGCGAGCGCCGCAATAGCAGAGGCACGTGACAAGGGCGACCTCTCAGAGAATTCAGAATATGACGCTGCAAAGGAAGCACAGGCACACCTTGCAGACAAGATAGCACGTCTGAAGACAACTATCGCTGACGCAAAGATAGTAGATAAGAGCCGTCTTTCTACAGACGCCGTACAGCTCCTTTCAAAGGTTGAGATGACAAACCTCACCACTAAGGCGCGTATGACCTACACCATCGTAAGTGCTAACGAGGCTAACCTCCGCGAAGGCAAGATATCTATCGAGACTCCTATCGCACAGGCTCTTCTCAACCACAAGGTTGGCGATGAGGTAGAGGCACAGATACCTCGCGGCGTTCTGAAACTAAAGATTGAGTCTATCAGTTTCTAAATCAAATCTTACAATTATGGATATATTTTCAAAGATAGCAGCTGGCGAGATACCAAGCTACAAGTGCGCTGAAAACGAAGAGTTCTACGCATTCCTCGACATTGCTCCGCTCGCAAAGGGACATACCCTTGTCATACCACGCCGTGAAGTGGATTACATCTTCGACATGGATGACGATGAGATAGCACGTTATCAGGTATTCGCCAAGAAGGTGGCAAAGGCTCTTAAAGCTGCCTTCCCTTGTAAGAAGGTGGCACAGGTGGTTCTTGGTCTTGAGGTACCACACGCACATATTCACCTCATCCCTATGCAAAGCGAGGCTGACGTGGATTTCCGCAAGAAGAAACTGCAGTTGGAGCCTGAAGAGATGCAGGAGATAGCAGCGAAGATATACGCAGAATTCATAAAATAAAGATTGCTTCATAATGAGCATGTTTCGTCGTGCCCAGATTACGATGTAATTGAGGCGTGGCAAAGCAAACGCACCGCACCAAACACATGGTAGTCTGGGCACGGTTCTTCTAAAGAAAAGTCTCAATTCTCAAAAAGGTATATACCCTTCAACAAATTAAGGAAAGATGTATAAAAGATTACAATTATTCATCGTCATGACGCTGATGACCATCATGGCAGCAGCACAAGGTCAGGTAAAAGGCCTCGTCTTGGACAAGAACAACTCCGAGGCACTCTCTTTCGTCAGTGTATCTCTGTCTCCAGAAGGTAGCACGAATGTGGTAACAGGTGGCACAACGGATGTTTCTGGCTCATTTCACCTGAACAATATCAAATACGGAAAATATGTGCTGAAGCTGAACTTCATGGGTTACAAGCCTGTCAGCAAGAATATAGAATTGAACGCCAAGAACCCTCACGTAACCTTCGCAGCACTCTACATGACTGAGGACGCGCAGGTTCTGAAGGAGGTACAGGTGACTGGACAGCGCGCCACCATGAAACTGGAGGTTGACCGCAAGTCTTTCGACGTGGCAAGCCTCGCAACATTGGCAGGCCAGACAGCCTCAGAGGTATTGGAGAACATCCCTTCCGTAGAAGTAGATAACGAAGGCAACGTATCACTGCGCGGCAACAGCAGCGTAGAGGTGTGGATTAACGGTCGTGCCAGCGGACTCACCGCCGACAACCGTGCACAGATTCTTCAACAGCTGCCTGCTGAAAGCATCGAGCGCATTGAGGTTATCGACAACCCTTCTGCAAAGTTCTCTGCCGAAGGCTCTGCCGGTATCATCAATATCATCCTGAAGAAGGACCGTAAGGCTGGTTACTACGGTTCAGTACAGGCTGGCGCCACTACACTCGGAGGTGCTAATGCTTCATTCAACATCAACTACAACTCTTCAAAGCTTGATGCTTACTTCAACATCGGCTATCGACACGGAGAGCATAAGGGACAGAACATCAGCGACCAGAAGAATTTCCTGGGTAACGACACCACCTACGAGAGACATACCACCGACAGCAGAAATCAGGGAAACACCGTCTTCACTCGCGCTGGTCTTACATGGCATGCTACAGACAAGGACGATTTCAGCGTAAGCGGAATGCTCTTCACGGGCAAGCACAAGGGATTCTCTTCTACACCTTATTATTACGGTAACATGATAAGCGGCATAGAGAATCCTACTTTCACACGTCTGCGTAACAACACGTCTGGCGGTCCAATGACAATGTATAACGTGGAGTTCAACTACCGTCATAACTTCACCGAAAAGAACTTCCTTGACTTCGTTGTATCACACAACCAGTGGAGCTCTAACCAGAAGAATGTTTATCAGGAATTAGTGACATACGAAGACCTCCTTATGCCAAGTGAGGAGAAATATCAGTCACGTCCGCTGAACATCAAGAACCACAATACGGAAATAAAACTCGACTACGAAGCACAGCTATCAAAACTTTTCAAGTTGCAGGCTGGCTATAACGCTACCTTCTCTCGCGAGAATACTCCGCAGGAGTCATACGAGGCACCTATGTGGGATGCAAAGGAACTCATAGATGCTAATCCTGAGGCCTACGTTCAGAAGAATTATTATAACAAGTTCAAGTACAACAACGACATTCATGCATTCTATGCCACATTGTCTTTCAATAAGGACAAATTCGGCATCATGGCAGGTCTGCGCGGTGAGTACTGGAAGGTATATACCGAGTCTATGGACTGGGATCAGGCAATGGGAATAAAAGAGAAGGACGCTCCTTTCAAGAAGGATTACTTCCAACTATTCCCAAGCGTCTTCATGACTTATCAGCTCACAAAGACACAGCAGTTGCAGGTCAACTACACCCGTCGTCTGCGCCGTCCATGGGGTGGTCAGCTCAATAACTTCAAGAACACCAGCGATGCGTCCATCGTTTCTTTCGGTAACCCTCTGCTGACACCAGAGTTCTCAAACTCTCTCGCCCTCAACTATCTGAAGACATGGGAGAAGCACTCCATCCTCGTATCGGCATATTACAAGCCTACCTCTGACGTGATGCAGCGTGTAAACTATCGTAACATGGCACCTGGCGAGGACTACGAGAAGATGTACAGCACTACGATGAACGTAGCACGTTCTACCTCTACAGGTGTTGAGGTAACAGCAAAGAATAAGCTGTGGAAGATTCTTGACCTCACCACAAACGTCAATGCTTACTACTATAAGCTTAACGACTTCGCAGCAGACATCGAAGGACAGCTCGTCACCGGTAAGGCACAGGAGAACTTTACATGGAATGCACGTATCATCGCATCCGTTCAGTTGCCTTACGACATCAGCATTCAGGCAAGTGGACGCTATAGCTCACGTCAGGCTCTCACACAGGGTTATCGTCCATCATCATACGGACTGGACCTCGGTGTGCGTAAGAACTTCTTCAACCGTATGTTCACCCTCGCCATCAACTGTCGCGACGTACTCAATAGCCGTCAGTTCGAGACACATACCTCTGGCGATTCCTTCGAGCGTTATCAGCTGAACAAACGCCATAGCCGCAACGTATCATTCACTCTGACATGGAACTTCGGTAACTCTAAAGGTAAGAAGAAGCGCCAGGATCAGCAGGGTGATGGCGAAGAAATGGAGTCAATGGGTGGCTACGATATGTAATTTGTTAATTTGTTAATTCGTTAATTCGGTTTGCCGTTCCTTGTCCCAACCATATTCCGCCGCAAGCGCCGTTATACCAGCACGGGATATACGCGTAGCTTTGCACCATCGCGCCGCCACAGTGGTGCGATGAGGATACCTATTGGTTGCGGATGCGGAACTGTCGTTGTGCCATTGGTAGTCCTTGGCATCATCGCGGCAGCATGGCTACTCTGGTATTTCATTCCTCTCACGCAACAGGAGAAAGAGGATAGCAATACCCGTCTGGTGACTGAGACACGCTACATCGTGATGGCTGACACCACACAGCTCTTCGCCTTCACCACCTCACGCGGCGATACTCTTCTCAATGGCGTCGGCACGCTGCAACAGCAGTCTGTATATGCCAGCGACACCATCAATGCGCAATGGGTGAGACGATGGAAATACCTGCCATACGGCGGTGGAACAATAGCCGTAGAATACTACGACACGGCTTCTATTTGCCGTCTGTCTCACAAGGACATCATGTCATTGCTGCAGCGCGAGAAGAAGAATATCACGGCATCACTACTCATCGCCGACGAACAGCAGAAGGACATAGAGTACTTCCTGCGCACACATACCGTCATCGACGATGGCTTCGATATCGTGGCGCGCTATGGTAAATCACTCACTGCGTACGTTGACTCCATACAAGAAGCCCAGAAGATAATAGACAATGTCATAAAGGGCACAGGCAAGGGCAAGACACTGAAGGTGGTGCTGGACCGTCATTACTACCTCGTCACTGACTCTTCACGATACGAATGCTCGCCACGCGGCATTGCCAACAAGCCAGTGATGCATCTGGTACATCCAACAGCGCTCATTTCCAAATCATGGTACTACCGTCTGCCATCATCACAACAGGCTCATCTGCTGATGAAGGCACGTATGCCGAAGCATCCTGCAATGGTGACATCGGCTATTGACAGCCTCGGCACATACGAAGGAGAGCGCGACAGCATTGCAAGACCAAACGGCTACGGACGTTTTCGTTCTGACAACGGTGACTTCTACGAAGGTGAATGGAAGGAAGGCAAGCGCTGCGGCGTGGGTTTCTCTATCATACCGGGCAAGCGTCTGCGACTGGGAGAATGGGACAGTGACAACTTCCTCGGCGAAAGGATAGCATATACGCCGGAACGTATCTACGGCATAGACATCTCACGTCACCAGCACGAGAAGGGCAAGAAGCGTTACTCCATAAACTGGAAGGACCTGCGCATCACATCGCTCGGTCATAAGTCAAAGAAGAATATCAAGGGCGTCGTGGATTACCCTGTTAAGTTCGTATATATCAAGGCAACAGAGGGTGTCACTATCCGCAATAAATACTTCACTGGTGACTATGCTGCCGCAAGAAAGAACGGATACAAGACGGGGGCATACCATTTCTTCTCTATACGCACACCAGGAAAGAACCAAGCCATCAACTTCCTGCGCAACAGCAAATACCACCATGACGACCTGCCGCCAGTGCTCGACATAGAACCTACCGACGCACAGATACGTCAGGCAGGAGGCATACAGGCTTTGTTCCGCAACGTACGACAGTGGCTCAACGCTGTGGAGGGTTACTACCACGTCCGTCCGATACTGTATATCAGTCAGCGCTTCGTAAACAAATACCTCCCGTTGGCACCGGACCTGCAAAAGAACTACGATGTATGGATAGCACGATACGGCGAATACAAACCAGACGTGAACCTCATATATTGGCAGCTGTCCCCTGACGGACGTGTAAACGGAATACACGGCGAGGTGGATATAAACGTACTTAATGGATTCTCACTTTAAGAAATAATAACAATGCAAGAAACAAGACAAAACCGTATATCAAGACTTCTCCAGAAGGAGTTAAGCCTTATCTTCCAAAGCCAGACACGCCAGATGCGCGGTGTCATGGTGAGTGTAACACGCGTAAAGGTATCGCCAGACCTGAGTATATGCACAGCATACCTCAGCATCTTCCCTTCTGACAAGGGTGACGAACTGCTGAAGAATATCAACGCTAACATTGCGTCTATACGCTACGACCTCGGACAGAAGGTACGCAATCAGTTGCGTATCATACCAGAGCTGCGTTTCTTCATCGATGACTCTCTGGACTACCTCGAGCGCATCGATGACCTCCTCAAGAAGTAATAGCACACTAGGATGAGAACATCGTTATACATCGCACGCCGTTATCTTTTCTCAAAGAAGAGCACTAACGTCATCAATGTCATCTCCGGCATCTCTGTTGTAGGTGTGATGGTGGCAACAATGGCATTGGTGGTGGTGCTTAGTGTCTTCAACGGCTTCAGCGACCTTGTCGCCACGTTCTTCACCGCCTTTGACCCACAACTGAAGATTGCACCCGTGACAGGCAAGACAATGCCTGCCGACGACCCTTCACTGGAAAAGGTACGCACACTGGATTTCGTGGAGATAGCAACGGAATGTGTGGAAGGACAGGCACTGGCAATGTATGGCGACAGACAGTCTATGGTGATGGTGAAGGGTGTTGATGACAACTTCGCAAAACTGACACATATTAATAATATAGTATATGGTCCAGGAGAGTTTAATCTCCATGCTGCCGACCTGCAATATGGTATTCCAGGCATACGACTGGCACAGCAGCTGGGCATGACGGCGAACTTCCCCGGAAACCTTTACCTGTACGCCCCACACAGAACCGGACAGCTGGACATCATGAATCCGATGGAGGGATTTGTCGTTGACTCGCTTATGTCGGCAGGCGTGGTGTTCTGCGTACAACAGGGTAAATATGACAAGAGTTATGTGCTTACCTCTGTTGCCTTTGCGCGTATGCTCTTTGAGTGCGACGGAGAACTGACGAGTCTGGAACTGAAACTGAAGCCTGGCACCAACCTCGCAGCAGCAAAGAAGGAGATAGAAGGCATCGTTGGCGAGAAGTGTCGCGTCATGGATCGTTACGAACAACAGGAAGATACGTTCAACATCATGAAGATAGAGAAATTGATGGCGTATATCTTCCTTACCTTTATACTCGTCGTGGCATGTTTCAATATCATCGGTTCCTTGTCCATGCTCATCATCGACAAGCGTCAGGATGCCGAAACACTGCGATGCCTTGGTGCTCGTGATGCATTCATCAAACGCATCTTTATCTTCGAGGGATGGCTGATAAGCATCGTCGGTGCCATCCTCGGTGTAGGAATAGGTTTGCTACTATGTCTCTTGCAACAGCAGTACGGTCTGGTATCACTAGGACAAGGCGGTGCCTTCGTCGTTGACGCCTACCCTGTCAGCGTACACTACGGAGACGTAGCGATAGTATTCATCACCGTCCTCATCGTAGGATTCCTATCCGTGCTTTACCCAGTACATCACTCATTAACAAAAGCCCCTAACAAATGATACACAAGATTGACATATTCTTCCCTTGCAGCGAGGCATCGCTACTGCAAAGCGTCGTTGACGCAGTAAGCAAGGAGAAAGCCGTTAGGAAAATCATATTGCTGGAGAACGAGCCTATCGTCTCTACCTCTACCCTACGCAGGATAGCAGAGGAGGCAACGGCGGATTTCATCCTCCTGTCACAGAAAATGCTGCCCGTCACTCTCGGACAGCATGCACTAGAGCGTTTCCTGCGCACAGCAACAGAGACAAACGCTGCCATGGTATATGCCGATCACTATACCGTCACCGAAGGCAAGCGTGAGGCGCATCCCGTCATAGACTATCAGGAGGGCAGCATACGCGATGATTTCGACTTCGGACAGCTATTGCTTATCCGTACCTCGCTGCTGAAATCATTCATCAAAGAGCAGAAGAGCGACTATGCCTATGCTGGCATCTACGCTCTGCGACTGTATCTGCAGCGCCATGGTGTCATCTTCCACCTCAATGAATATCTTTATACGGAAGAGGAACTCGACGCAAGAAAGAGTGGCGAGAAGCAGTTTGACTATGTCAACCCACGCAACAGAAGCGTACAGATAGAGATGGAGAAGGCTGCCACAGAGCATCTGGAGGCAATAGGGGCAAAGGTGGATACCACCGAACGCCTGACACCAGACTTCAACGAACAGGTGTTTGACGTGGAGGCATCTGTCGTCATCCCTGTCTTCAACAGAGCAAAGACGATAGCAGATGCCGTAAAGAGTGCTTTGTCACAAAAGACAAAATTCAACTATAACGTCATCGTGGTGGATAACCACTCTACCGATGGCACAGCAGAGATCCTCTCTGAATTGAGTAGTAATAACGAGAGACTGATAGTCATTACACCAGAACGTACCGATCTCGGCATCGGCGGTTGCTGGAATGTAGCAATAGACGATGACCGTTGCGGACGCTTTGCCGTACAGCTGGACTCCGATGACCTGTACTCTGGTCCTGATACTCTGCAACGCATAGTGGATTGTTTCTACAGACAGAAGGCGGCAATGGTAATAGGTGCCTATCGCATGTGCGACTTTGACCTCAACACGCTGCCACCGGGTATCATCGACCACAAGGAATGGACGGAGGAGAATGGTCCTAACAACGCCCTGCGCATCAATGGACTGGGCGCTCCACGTGCTTTCTTCACGCCACTGCTGCGACATATCGGTTTCCCAAATACGAGCTACGGCGAGGACTATGCCCTGGGATTGGTGTTCTCACGTAATTTCCGCATAGGAAGGATATACGATGAATTGTACCTATGCAGACGATGGGGCGGCAATAGCGATGCCGCACTGAGCATTGACAAGGTGAATGCAAATAATCTGTACAAGGATCGTCTGCGCACTATGGAGATAATGGCACGTCAGCAGACGAACAACGGACAGCTGAATGCTATGGACAACGACAGCTTGCAGCGTTTCTTCACACGACAGTTGGATCGTTGGGACGACGTGCGACAGCGTTATGCCGACCTGCAGAACGTAAAAACGAAGTCTGTTGGTGAACTGCTGCTGCAGTATAACCCTGCACGCATGGTTTCAACGGGTGCGAAGATTGACAAGGCAACGCTCACCAAGCGCCCTTGTTTCCTCTGCCAGCATAACCGTCCTGAAGAACAGTTCTCTAAACCTCTCTTCAATAAGAATAACGAACAGGAGATGGAGTTGCTTGTCAATCCGTTCCCTATCCTCCCGCAGCACTTCACCATCCCATCGCTGAAGCACGAGCCACAATCTATATATAACCATTTCCCGGAGATACACGCACTCCTGCGTGCCCACTCACGACTGATGGTATTCTATAATGGTCCGCAGTGTGGAGCATCGGCACCAGACCACATGCATCTGCAGGCTGGCACCAGTGGCATTGTTCCTATACAGACGGCATGGCCACGACTGATGCGCACTCTGCAACCAGTGGTAGAGAACAGCGACGGCGAAGGCATCAGTCTCATGACAGGATATGTGTGTCCTGTCTTCGTGATACGCTCTCGTCACGGCGAGGTAGAGAAGAAGATGTTCCGTCGTCTGTATCGTGCCATGACGCAGAAGAACGATGAGGAACCGATGATGAATATCGTTGCGTGGAAGCATAACGATGAATTCATCACCCTTGTATTCCCTCGTGGCAAACATCGACCGGACTGTTACAATAAAGAAGGCGAGGAACAGATACTCGTCAGCCCAGGAGCGTTGGATATGGCAGGTCTCATCATCACTCCTCGAGAGGAGGACTTCAACAAGCTGACAGGCGAGACGGCGACAGCCATCATCAGCGAAGTGGGTATCAGCCAGGCAGAGGCAGACGAGATTGTTCAGCACTTGAAGGACAACGACCAGATGCCAAAACAGAATGGTCGTCTCTTCACAAAATGTCCTAACGGTCAGCCTGACGTGAAGGTGGGCATCGTGAGTGCTACGGAGCTGCGCTTCACCCTTAACGGAGAATATACGGCAAAGGGCGAAGACATAACAGGCGAACAGACAGTGACGATTAATGAGGGTACTATCTCATGGCGTGGCACGCAGTATCGTGAGCTGGCTTTCCGTCCGAAGGAACAGAACAACAGTTCGTTCTCTATACAAGACGTGACGATAGGCATTAACTTCCACTGGGAACGTAAGCAGACGCAGACATTCCTCGGTACGCTGCGCCTCGTAGTGGAAGAGGGTAAGATATGCGCCATCAACGAACTGCCCGTAGAGCGTTATCTGGAGAGCGTTATCTCCAGTGAGATGTCTGCCACATCCAGTCTCGAACTGCTCAAAGCTCATGCTGTAATATCTCGTTCATGGCTGTTGGCACAGATGAATCGCCGCCAGCAACTGAAGGATGGTGGCAATAACGGTTTCTTCTCGTTCGTGAAACGTGACGATACTCTCATACGCTGGTATGACAGAGAGGATCACACCATCTTCGATGTCTGTGCCGACGACCACTGCCAGCGTTATCAGGGCATCACCAATGCCGCCAACCCTCATGTCACCAGTGCTGTCAAGGCAACACGCGGACAGGTGCTGGCATACGAAGGCGAGATATGCGACGCACGATTCTCAAAATGTTGCGGTGGCATCACCGAGGAATACAAGTATTGTTGGGAGAATATCAACAAACCATACCTCACCTCTGTCAACGACCCATACTGTAACACACAGGACAGGAAGACACTCTCTGAGGTTCTCAACGACTACGACCAGGAGACTGTTGACTTCCATGACTGGTTCATCAACTACACCCAAGAGGAACTGTCGTCACTCATCAGCGAGAAGCTGAAGATGGACTTCGGTCGTATCATGTCATTGGAGGCATTGGAGAAAGGCAAGAGCGGACGTATCTCGCTGCTGAAGATTGTAGGTGAGAAGAAGACCTTCTCCATCGGTAAGGAACTGGAGATTCGCAAGGCACTGTCCAAGACACACCTATACAGCTCCGCCTTCACCGTAGCGACAAGCGGCAAGGATGCCGACGGCTATCCAAAGCGTTTCATCCTCAACGGCAAAGGCTGGGGTCACGGCGTAGGATTATGTCAGATAGGCGCCGCCGTCATGGGTGCCAAAGGCATCGCCTACAACGACATCCTCGCCCACTACTACCGCGGCTCACAGATTGAGAAAGCATACTAAGTCAACAGAAACAAGCTATAAAGCAAGAGGCATAACCCATATTTGAGTTATGCCTCTTGCTTTATCAGGTAATTTCTTCTTTTCCGTTTATTGTTCCAGAACAACACCCATTCGGGAATATAGTGCATTATATAATCCCGCAAAGATTTATTCTTCTGTTCACTCCAACTTGCCATATAACGATGAATGGTTCTTGTATTCTTTGTGATATGCAACCTCCTGCTGATAGCATTGATTGGAGCAAAATACTCAGATGGATAGACGTAGATATCCCCTATCTTCTGAATACCTGTAACATTCTTCAAACCTCTTGCGCATAGCTTCTCCGTGGTATGTGCCACGATGGTCTTGTACCAAGAGATATCGCCTGTCGGTATAGGCTCAAAAGTCAGATTCTTGTAGTGCTCCACCATTTCAGCCATAAAAGGATGATTCTGTGTCATACCAAAACCGAGACCTAATGCAACATCAAAGCAATAACGTGGAGCATACTTGCCAGGAGTATTATCACCATCAGGATCTTGCTCAAAACCCATAAAGCATCCCTTGACAATGATATCATCAAGCGGTTTTATCACCTCTACGTCAGTATCGAAATAAACACCACCATACTTATGGATAATCTCGAAACGGGCATAGTCGCTCACATACGCATATTTCTTCTGCCTATAAGCCTCAGCAGTATAGGGAATAGAGTTCACATCAAACTCCATCACCTTATCCGCAATGGACTCCTGCCCTTTAAGGGAAGGTTGGGAAGGGTCATCCCTCCACATCCATATCTCATAATCTGGCAAGAACTTTCTCCAACTCGCTATGCACTCCAACGCAAGCGGTGGCAGTGGATTTCCACCAAACCAACAAAAATGTATTATCTTTGGTATCATAATCTTATTCTTTGTTTAACAATCTCTCGTGTTCCTCTATCTGTTCTGGTGTGAAGCGCATCTTTATCAGCTTTGCAGGCACTCCGCCTATAATAGAATACGGAAGAAATGATTTCGTCACTACGGCACCAGCAGCAACAACGCTGCCACGACCAAGTGTCACGCCCTTCAGGATTGTCACGTTAGCACCTATCCAGCAGCCATCTTCTATGGTCACAGGCATATCATTCTCGGGCAGTTTCTCATCAACAGTAACATCTATGATATGCTTACCGAGAATATCTATGCGGTGATCGCCAGTAATAATTGTAGGTCGTGGACCGAATACTACCTTTTTTCCAATTGTCAACGGTGCCTCCGTGCAATAGAACACAGACCCTTTCGGTATAGACGTCCCATCACCTACGGAAAGATTCTGCAATCCCTTGATGTCCGATGACATCGGACGCAGATATACCCCCTTGCCACAATGCGCCATCGCACGTTTATATATCGGTGCCCATATCGCATCCCATAGATATGCCGGCAATAGCGATATTTTTATTAGAATATTAATCATTGTATTACAAGTTCAATGTATTTTTAATCCATATACCCAGTTAATTTATATTTCCAAAAAGTTCTCCCTCCTTATATGGGAGGGATGGGGTGGGTCCTTTCTTTTTCTTCCTTCCCCCGGTATGTTCATGAGTCCGCATCGCCTCCAGCTCGTTGATAAGCACACACTTCCATTCCGGCAGTTCTCCTTTGTTACGTAGTTTGATATTACGACGAATCCAATTATGCAACAGCGTATGCTCCGGCGGATAATGATGATGCTCCACCATCCAAGCCTTCAACTCTTGGTAGTTCTTTAGCCAACTCTCTTCACGTGTCATTTTTCTCCCACAGATTGCACAGATTATTCCTGTTTGTACAAAATATTCACAAAATCTTTCTCCATATATTCTGATTTATATCAGAGCAATTGAAATTTACAAGTATTCCAAGATGCTTTTGTGCCAATTTCATATAAGTCAAGATTTGAAGATGGAATACATCCCTCATTTCAACAACCGATTTTAATTCGACAACCACTTTGTCTTCTACCAACAAATCGATTCTATATGCAACGTCCAGTTTCTCACCACAATAATAAACATCTATAGGTTTCTGCCTTTCTACCTTCATGCCTCGTTTAGTCATTTCAACAACCAATGCTGCCTCGTATAAACTTTCAAGTGCTCCTGGACCAAACTCATTATACACATTATATATCGCGCCTCGTATCTGATATGTTATTTGATTATCTGTCATTGTCTTCTGTTTCTATTTCCCACAGATTACACAGATTGCACAGATCTATTCTTAATATCTACGTCATCCGTGAAATCCGTAGGACATAATCTTCTTTAAATACATTACTTTTTCCCACAGATTACACAGATTGCACAGATCTATTCTTAGTATCTACGTCATCCGTGAAATCCGTAGGACATAATCTTCTTTAGATACATTACTTTTCCCCACAGATTACACAGATTGCACAGATCTATTCTTAATATCTACGTCATCCGTGAAATCCGTAGGACATAATCTTCTTTAGATACATTACTCCCCCCCACAGATTACACAGATTGCACAGATCTATTCTTAATTTCTGCGTCATCCGTGAAATCAGTAGGACATAATATTCTTTAGATACATTACTTTTTCCCACAGATTACACAGACTGCACAGATCTATTCTTAATTTCTGTGTCATCCGTGAAATCTGTGGGACAAAATTTTCGCACCCTATTCGTTATCTGTCTATCTTAAATATCTGTGTCATCTGTGAAATCTGTGGGACAACCTCAAAACCTCCAAAGGCGTATCGTTCTCCACATCCAATGGTAAACACGGAAGAAAGGTTCGCATATAACCTCTTCCGGGTAAGACATCAGGAACCTCATGTTACGACGGAGCTTCATCAGACCCCATTTAGCCGCATTCTCCTCCTTCGTCACATTTATTCGCTCGTCCGCATGTCCGAAATTACCGGCAAGCATTATCTCTGAAAGCAGGAACCTTCCCTCTTTCTCGTTAGGAGTGCACAAAAGATATTCATCTTTCATCCCAAAGACCTCTTGCATTACAAACATCACAGCACCTGCAAACTTTCTCATTCCCAGTTTCGAGATAACCTTCATCGCTTCATCCAACGCCGCTTTCCTCCCTTTAAGGGAGGTTAGGAGGGTCCAATAGTCCAGCATCTGCCGCAGTCCTATGCCCTCTGCAAACAAGTGGCGGTATATATGCACCAACTGATACACCGCATCAAACTCTACTGACGGCACAAAGAAGAATGTCTTCCTACCATCAGACAGAACAACAGGAAACCTACCAATAGTACTCTTATGCTCATTGCAGAACCTCTGCAATATACGATCCCTCCATGGCGCACACATCCACGAAGGACGATAATGCACCTCTGTTTCCGTCTCTCCAACTATATCGCAATCAGCATGATGATAATATATATCCGCCTTAGGATTAATCTTCTTAACCTCACGTATCACATCCGATACCTTCCCCGAATCACTCCACGCCCATACATCAATATCTCCAGGCGTCCTATACCAATAGAGATCCTCCCGTCCTCCCTTAGCAGACCCTCCAACCTCCCTTGAAGGGAGGCATCCAGACTCTACTATTGTCTGTTGTGCGCGAGGCAAGTCCCCCTTTAAGGGGGATTTAGAGGGTCCGTAGTTCCTTAGATTCGCCTGCCCCTTTATGATACAAGAATGCAGTCCCTTCTTCGCCAGTGCATAGCACGTCTTCGCACATTCCAGGTTCATCTTCTCATTCTTCTTCCGTATCTTATCCGCCTTCACGAACCACTGTCGCAAACGTCGTGACGGTGGCAACTGCTCTTGTGGAAGTCTCTCAACCCCTTTGAACGCAATACCCACCATCGTCTGGTCTTTGGACATCTCATATATCTCCTCCCACTCCTCCGGCGTCGGCGCACCACTCAGCGAGTCACGATTCCCAATCGCAACCTGTAGAAGTTCGAAAAAATATCGCTCTGTTTGAGTCATTCTGCAAACTCCTTTATGATATGGTTGTAGTAGCTACCTTCCAACGACTTGGCTCTCTCTGTGTGTCGATATGTCATTTTATGAAACAGAACATGATCTGTAAGGTTATTCCATGCCTTCTCATTATAGACTTTTCCGAGCGCCCCACCAAGCATGATGGCGTGATAACTATTCCCCTTTGGCATCATACGAAAATACTCAGGATGCCTCTTTGCTGACCAACCGATGAAGAGATGCATCATATAATAGTCCACAACACAGTTATAATCCTTCCAATAGGCATACAACAACTGCAACACCTCATCAACAATCACGTTACCCTGTTTTGCAGCAATAAACCAATTAGATATACCATTCACTCTACCATTCTTTATATAACGGTATATATAGAAATCGCTATCCAATATGCTCCTCCAAAACTCTCTATGCACATCACTATAAGTACATAATACCGTTGCATCAATCCACACGCCACCATACTTTGACAACAATGCCAATCTAAGCATATCGCTCATATTAGCATGTGGAATATACCCCTTATGATATTTCTCCAGGATATAATCAGGAAACTCAATATAATCTCTGTAATTATCTATGTCAACAACAATAACCCTTGTATCAGGCAAAGAGCGAAGCGATTTCAAACAAGCATGAACCAATTCTGGAGCATGATCCAATCCCTGTAACCAACAAAACCAGATACGACCCTCTAAATCTCCCTTAAAGGGAGACTTAGACCCTCCAACCTCACTTGAAGGGAGGCTTTCTGTATCTGTGATAACCTGTTGTGCACGAGGATAGTCCCCCTTCAAGGGGGATTTAGAGGGTCCATATTTCTCCCATAGAATCTCGTCCACCCTCTGTGTAATCTTAGGATAGACAGTCTTCATAGACTTCCCTTTGATAGCGCAACGGATAATCTCCTTCACACCAATCCACAGCACCCCCATACGAGCATACTGTACAATCAGCCTCCATCCCCCAAACTGCATGAATCTTATGCGAAGCCTATCAAAATCCTTCATCCTCTAACCGTTAAACATTACAACCTTTATACAACTCCACCATTTTCTTCGCTTTATTCTCCCAAGATAACTCTTCTGCACGTTGTGCACAATTGTCAGACATTGTTGCAAGTTTCTCCCTATCGTTGTATAGATCAACAATAATCTCGCTGAATCTTTTTACACTCTCTGTCGGATTTATTACTGGAATCTTAACCCCACACTCATCCGTCACTGAATCTCCATGTCCACAAGTATCGTGACAAACTACAGGAAGACCATTTGCCATTGCTTCCAACACGACATGCGGAGTACCTTCCGCCACCGACGTAAACAACAAAAGATTACATTCCCGCATCAACTGCTGAACCTCGTCATGACTAACAGCACCATGCCAAACGACCATATCGGAAATTCCCAACTTTTCAGTCTGATTTTTGTAAGACGCATTTTCACCACCTCCAACGATATGCAGTTTTACATTGTCAATATTAGTATGAGCGACTGCTTCTAATGCAAGCCCCAACTGTTTGCGGAAATCCATCTTTCCAACCCACAGAATTTCAAGTGGCGAATTATCACTCTTCACTTTTCTCTTTTCATTTTTCACTTCGAGCGAAGCGAGATTGCATCCTGTTTCATTCATTAATATGGCATCGATACCCATATAATGTCTAAAAGATTTTACTGAATTTGAGGAAGCACCAAGTAAAACGCTTGCTTGCCCAGCCGCCTCTGTCACTCTGCGACTATATTTCAACTGCCATACCGAAATAGCATTCTTTAACCAAAGAAAAGCCTTTGTCTTCAACGATGCGCCCTCAGTATAAGCCAATGGGAATTTATCTTTTGCATCCACAGGTCCCCACACGAATGGTATTCCGGTTTCCTTCGACACCTGCCAAAGATATCCAGGCTCACGGAAACCAATCATATTCAGCTGATGCAGGATATCTATTCTCTCCCCCCTTGCCTCTAACTCCTTTATTATCTCGCGAGCAATCTCCGCCGTCTTCTTCTGCCATTTCTCGTATAGAGGATAGAACGACCAGTTCCCTTGATTCCAACACTTGTCACGCGTTGATTGCGGCACAGGATTCCAATAAAAGTGAATACGCTCTTTCCAACATTCAGAGTTCCCAGCGTTGTTTACGCCAGCAGTTCCCTCCCTATGGGGGAGGGTTAGGGAGAGGCTCTTTTCTATCTGCGACCTGTATTCCCCTTCCGATATAACAAACAATTCAACCTCGCCAGTCTTCGCCAGCGAGGTTATCCAATTCCATCCCATTCCCTGCTCACTTCCCATACCAGGACAACAGGTGTAAGAGTTCATCAAGATTCTTAACATTCTAAACGTATATTACAATAATGAATATAGTTCTTTTAAATCTTCATTTATCTTCTCCATAGAGAAATGATTGATAGCAAATTCAAGAGAATACTCTGCCATCTCTCTGCGCTTTTCCGCATTGTCCATCAGCACTAGTAGTTGCTTTGCTAAGCCTTCATCATCACCGAAGTCAAATGTAAGACAGTTTTTCCCTTCCTCTATCACATCAGGTAACCCACCAACAGGTGTTGTTACCACGTTAATACCATACATCCAGGACTCCAAAACAACCATCGGGAACCCTTCTTCGTATGAACACATACAGTAAATGGAAGCCTTACGGAAATATTCCTCTCGCTCTTTACCTGTCACATATCCAGGGAAAGAAACAATATCAGACAGTCCCATATCCTCCGCCATCTTCTTAAATCTCTCCACCTCTCCATTACCAAGCATATCAACCTTCCATCCATCAAGATATTCTGTTCCCTCTCTTTTGGAGATGGTTAGGGTGAGGCTTCTTATAGCCTTCAACAACACATCCGGCGCCTTATTATCATTATACCACGCCGCCATCATAATCCTCTTCTCCTTCTGCTTCATGAAGGCATCAAAAGTATTTACGTCAAATTTACGATTAATTTGCGGACATTCACGTTCAGAAGAAAATAAATCAACGTCCTCCACAGGATTATATATCACAGCTGTAGGAATATTAACTTCTGGATAATATATTGAAAATAGATTTTCCCATTTCTTCGCTAAAAACACAATCCTGTCTGCCCTCTTCAGACAAAATACAAATAGAGGATTCTTCTTCGTCTTTAGCTGATTTCCCACATGCAAATGTAGGATAACCTTCTTTCGCAGACACTTCGCCCAAAGCAATACTGGTAACTGAATCAGCAAGCCAAGCTTATCAGGAGTAGTATGCATGTGTATGATGCTATACTTCCACATGATAAAGAACGCAATGATATTGCTCTTTACGGCATACCACAATTTCCACAAATAGTTACGCTGTATCTGTGTCCCAAGCCAGTAGCAGGAATATTCCTCCCACACAGGCATCTTCTTTATTAGTTTTATCACCGATGACACTCCACCCGCCGACTGTTCAGCAGAGCCCACCATCATCACTCTTTTCATTATTCGCTTTTTATTGACTTCTTATGATATTGCCAATAGTCATCCCTCACATGATTAACTTCTACTTTTTCGTTTTCGGACCGTAAGTCAAAGTTTTCGTCTTCGTTTTCATCTTCGTTAACCAAGTTCTTATTAGCATTAAGACAAAGAGCTAAAAGCATACAATATCCCATTCCTTTTCCTGAAAGCCACGAAGAGTCAGCTGTTTGCTCAATAGCAAGGCAGAAAAAAGTCATAAACACAACTCTATAATATCGCATATCCTCTATCTCATTAAACGCTTTTAGTCTTCTTTTCCAAAAAATCACAAATAATATTACACCAACAATGCCAAACTGTGCTAGAGTTGGATAATAAGCATCACAGATAAAACCACCGTCCTTATCCAATCCCCATATATGATCCAAACCATACTCTGGATATATCGGAGAATAATATCTCCATGCACCATTACAGGCAAAAGACCCCATACCAGACCCTAAAGGGAAATAGTCTTTTAATATCAGTATTGCTGTTTTGTATGTTTCGGGACGTGCCATTTTTGCATTTTCATCTATGAATCCTGTTACATAATAAACCTCAAATCGTTCCCATGTAACAAATAACACCACAGCCATAAGCACCACAATCGTCCAAACTGTTTTTGGAGATTTAAAGTTCAATCTTGTATTCAAGAAAAATATCAAATAAATGAAACAGATTACTTCTCCCAGAAATTTAAACTTAGGCGCAAGCATACCTGTTAATACGAGAGCGAGAGCAATATATTTATTTTTCTGATTATCCTCTGTAAATAGATACCAACTCATGCCAGTACATATCGCCAACTGCCCAAGCACAGGGAACTCTGCTTGCACACCAGTCTCAAGATATTGCGTAGATTGTGGATGATAGTAAATCCACGAGAACAATGTAATGACCATAGTACCTAACATCCATTTCTTTTGCCTCTTCGTAAACTGCGGATTCAAAATCCAAGTACAGTATATTATGGAATACGGGCGCAATTCCTGAATAAAATCAAGCCATACACCACCAGCAACGTTTCTACCGAACATCAATCCGTATGCTGTAAAGAAAAACAGAATACCAATAAACTGATAAAACTCCTTCCATGGTTCTTTATTTAGACTCCCGTTTGATTTCATTATGAACGTATATATCACTATAATACCTGTCATCGCCTCATCCACAGATGAAAACCATGACACCGCATCATTATACGCAATACACGTCGGGAAATATATACACCAATAGAGTGTAAAGAAATTTGCTATTTGTCTCATCAATAATTATTTCATTTTGTATATATCTACTCCTATTCCTGTTTGTTTCTTGTCCATTACCAAAGTATAATTATCACATACGCTTGAATCAAAGAAATCATCTTGACTACAATCCATCAATATCCATTTCGGCTTATCTTGATAAAAAAAAGTCTTTACCTCTTCTTCAACTTTCTTATCCACTCTCATAATGGTGTTATGTAGATAAAAATATTTTCCTATAGGCATTTTATCAGCAATTAGGAAAAGCGGTTGTGTTAAATATGCATTATACATATATATACTATTCCTTTCGCCCTTGGGTATTACATCCATTATTTTCCTTAATCTTTCATTTTCATCTCTATGTGGCATTCCTGAAACATCACCTATTTTTGAATAGAGGTAATCATTCTTATATACAACATCTAAAATAATGTTTTTAGCAATGCACTTCGTAAAGTTTTCTGAATATGGAATAAAACATAGACATATGATAAAAAATTTTATCATTTTTTCCCAATCAGTATTTAAACAAAGTATTATTGCTAGAAATATACATGGTAACAGATTAGTAAAATAGTGGTTAAATCCCCAACATGCATATAGTGTATATGTATAAATAAATGCTAAAGGAATCATCATATAACTAATAATTGTTTTGTATTCTTTGTCATTTTTCATAGCGCAGAGAACACCGATTAAAACAACAGGTATTATCATCACTAAATTTTTGATAATAAGCCCTGTTGATAGTTCCATATAGGATTCTTTATAATTCAAATTGTATAGAAAGGTTCCATGAAGCATTTCATTCAACGAATTGTGATAGGTAAAATAAGCAACCATCGGAAGTATTGTAATGCACAGTCCCATCAAAAATACGCATCCATGAAACAGAATTTCCTTATATCTTTTATTTACGAGAAATAATACG
This sequence comes from Candidatus Prevotella equi, assembly GCA_018065145.1. Classification (GTDB taxonomy): domain Bacteria; phylum Bacteroidota; class Bacteroidia; order Bacteroidales; family Bacteroidaceae; genus Prevotella; species Prevotella equi. The sequence goes on along the minus strand of JAGHTW010000066.1, from coordinate 5,691 downwards.
AGTAATCCTATTACTATACCCACATTAACACATCCATTATTTATTCTTAAGAAAGAGATGAATCCGAAGCAAAGTCCGTAGATAAGTGTATATAAATATGGGTGTTCTTTCTTGTCTCCATTAGAATACTTCACAAAAAGATATAATGGTAATAATTGTGCGTTCAAACACCATTCCTCACTTAAATTTCCTTCACCTATCGTTGCAACAAAGAAGCATAAAGTTAGACATATTGCCAACCATATTTTTTTTATGTTTTTTACTAAAAGTTTTCCTATCTCATACATTAAGAGTAGGGCAACTGATAGATTTATCGTCTCCCACAAGAACATTCCCCATTTACCCATGCCAAGGAAAGAACCTACCGCATGTACAATATATAGGTATGGACCTTTATTGTCAAATAATTCCTTGTATATAATATGACCTTCCAACCATGATTTACCCATTATGTGATAAACTGCAGAATCTCCCCAAAGATACTCATTAAGTGGAGATTGATAGTTACCTATAAACAATAAAAACACAAAGGAAATTAGGAATATAATTATTGTCTTCATATTGTAAAGTTTAAATATTTCTTTATTACTACTGCTCCTATGCAAGAAAAAATTACGGTAAAAATAAAAAGTATAAATAATAAGATATAGTTAAACTCAAAAGAGATTACATTTTGTATTATGTGGATACAGAATTTTTGATGAATTATCAATATCAAAAGCGAATTAACACCGATAAAGTGTAGTACTTTATAACCAAGTTTCCCTTTCCTCTCACAAGAACGTTGAATGTAATGACTTAAATAAAAACAGGAATAAATACCACACAGTGATGCAACAAAAGTTAGAGGAAGAATACCTATTTCGCTTAAATACAAATTGCATATAATATTATACTTAGCATAATAACATCTTATTCCAAGAATAATTAACAAACATACGGAGAGTACTAAAAGATTATAATTGTGCCTTTGATTATGCCCCCCCCAATAATGCCCAAGAATCAAAAAAGGAACAAAATACATGGAGGCATCAAGATTTAAAGGTAACATTATTTTGTTACGAAATAGAATATCACATATTAACAAAAATATGGCTATTAATCCTATCTGATAATTTAATCGCAGTTTAATAATGCAACTCCCTATAATTGAGGAAGAAAACATTACTGGAAGAAACCATAATGCTCCAGTAAATGTCATTCTTTCTCCCAAAAGATATTGCATAAACCTCTCTAGTATGAAATCTCGTTGAACGACAAAAACAATTAAGAAGCAAATAACCCCATAAATATAATATGGCTTCATTAAACTCTTTGAACGTTTTTCAATATACAAGACAATATTACTATCTTCTCGAAGGAATATTCCTGCTATGAAAAAAAATAAAGGTAGATGAAAAAGATTGCAAAGCCCTTCAATAAATAAAGCTATGGAATCTTGCTTTAAAGAGCATATATGCCCTATAATCACAAAGATCATGCCCAAGCCTTTTGCTATATCGTATATAGGTAAACGATGTTTTAGCGAATCAAACTCAATCATTTATAAGAAGGTCCTTTATGTTAAACAAAGGGCGATGCTTCACTTCCAAATATGTTTTTCCTATATACTCACCAATGACTCCGAGTCCTATTAGAATACATCCAGAGCAAAACCATACAGAAAGCATTAAAGAAGACCATCCCCTTACAACTTGACCCGTGATATAAGAATAACAAATCCAACATAACACGAAAAATGCAACTACCATAAAAAGTATTCCTAAAGCGAAAACAAGTCTGATAGGCTTAACTGAAAAACTTGTAATTCCATCAATAGCAAAGTTCAGCATTTTACTCAATGGATATTTACTTTCACCTGCAAATCGTTCTGCTCTATTGTAATAAACACATGTAGTATTATATCCGATTAATGGAACCAACCCCCGTATAAAAAGATTTCTTTCTGGGTACTGCAAGAGATGTAACAGAGCCCTTTTACTCATTAGTCTATAGTCAGCGTGATTATAAACAGTCTCTGTTCCCATCACATTCATTAGCTTATAAAAACCTATTGCAGTATTTCTTTTAAACCATGTGTCTGTTTTACGTTCATTGCGCACTCCATACACGATATCATACCCTTCATGATACTTTCTCACCATTTCTGTTATGGCATTGACGTCATCTTGAAGATCAGCATCAATAGAAACAATCATATCGGCCTGTTTTACTGCAACACTAAGTCCCGCCCATAGAGCACGTTGATGACCAACGTTTCCCGCCAAACTTACACCACAAACATAATGGTTCTCATCATGCAAATTATTAATATCGCTCCAAGTTCCATCTGTGCTACCATCATTAACAAAAAGTATATAACTATTTTCGGCAATCTCTTGTTTTTCAACTAAATTGTCAAGCAAAGAGGTAAGACGTTTCGTCGTTTCTTTCAACACTTGTTCCTCATTGTAGCATGGTACGACAATTATAAGTAAATTATTCATTAGTCAAAAAATTATTAATTCATTTTCTTAACACCAATCTTCATCCCTGGGTTATCATAGTTCAACACCCTAGCAGGATTACCTGCTGCTGTTGCATTATCAGGAATATCCTTAACAACAACAGAACCTGCACCAATAGTTACATTATTACCAATTCTTACGCCTCCAACGATGCAAGTCATTGGTCCAATATATACATTGTTTCCAATGACAGCAAATTCACCATTTGTTGAGCCTATATTAACAAATTGGCTAACCGTAACATTATCTCCAATAACGGTATTCCCATGAATTACGATACCATAGCCATGTCCGATACTAAATCTTTTTCCTATATTAATACACGCAGGTATATCAATACAGTACTTATGAGCATAATGTGTTTTTAAAATTTTTGCGATAACAGCAATGAATTTGCACCTACATTGAGAGAAACGCAACAAAACTACCCATCCAAACCCTTTGAAGAAAGTCTTTAATGAATAACATAGTATCCTACCCAACGACCATTCTTTGTGGAAATAACTATAAAAGTCATCTTTTATTAGATTTATGGTGTCTCTAATACAATATTCTTGATTCATATTGTTGATATTGTTACCAATAATGCCTATGATTTAACATTATAGCCCAATAAAATTAGTTCCTTTTGACAAAAACCTATTCTCTCCTTCCAATCTCCCATCTTCAGAGCTGTCTCTCGATTTTTATTCACCAATTCCTGATAATCCTCTATGTGTGCAAGAACATAATTGACATAATCAATGTAATCAACATCCCCTCTACTGGAGGGGCTTGGGGAGGCCACTGGATTATAACCTATCAAATCTATCAGTTCCTGTGGCGAATGACCGATTATCACCATTCTTGGCAGCATCGCCTCCCAATAACGTTGAGTAAGAGTTTCTACACCCTCAGCCATATCTGGATGTGTCACAGAACGAGGCAAGCAGATTGTAACCTTAGCATCTCCCATGGCATCACGCAACTGCTCTTCTGTATATATAAACTTGCCATCAACCAAAGTCCTGACATGTTTTATCTTCGAGAAAACCGCATCATTTTCATGATCATTTACGTTACATTTGCGGTCATTTACGTTAAAGTCTATGCCCCTTCCAAACTCCAACAGGTCAATGCTACGGTCTTTCAACTCCTTGCCCTCGCCATACAAAGACGTATCAACAGCCTCCGGACACCATACCACGTTGAGTTCTGGAATGCGTCGCTTTATCTCCTCCATTTCCTGACGTGCGGTGAAGATGGCAGTCTTCACGTTGTGACGTTTCAGCCATTTCTCTGTCTTATCATAATAGCAAGGCCAACAATCCCAGATAAATGGTATCATCTCATGTGTCAGGGCAGTAAAGAAAGTATCGAAATACAGCGACACTGGCTGCACAAATACCAATCGTGCCTCCCCATGCCACAGCGTTGGCACGTCAACATTGAACATTAGTTTATGCAGGACACGTGGATACCACCCTTTTACGGTCGGCAGTCCCATCTCCCTCCACGCCTCAAAAGGCTTGTTCTTGAAGTTCAATACTCCCTTGTATATATACGGCGCCACCGCCTTGACTTTCTTCTTCATCTTATCTTGAGATATATTATTCTTCGGAAATATATGTCTATTCGGTTATCTTCAACACTTGTTCTATCACAGGTGCCATGTCATAATATTTATATTGTCCAAGACGACCACCGAAGAGGACGGAAGCCTCTCCCCAACCCTCTCCCGCAGAGAGGGAGTTCAAATCCTCAGGGAAGATAACGCCCTCAGAATGGGCATGATTACGATATTTCTCTGCCAATGCGTTGTTATGGTCATCGTTGACAGGATAATAAGGCTCCATGTTCTCCTTGTACTCCGTAGAATATTCCTCAGACACCACGGTCTTAGGACAGTCGTAAACTTCTTGACCGAACATCTCAAAGTGCTTATGTTCTATCACGCGGGTATATGGCTCATCATGACTGGTGTAGTTCACAACAGCATTTCCTTGGTAGTTAGGAGTATCTTCTACACGAGTCTTGAATGAAACAGTACGCCAATCAAGTTTGCCTAACTTGTAATCAAAGTATTCATCTATGGCACCAGTATAGACAAGCTTATTCGCAAATATCTGCCAATCCCTATATTCGCTATTAAAAAAGTCAACACAGGTGAGACAATCAACACCATCCAACAAACCATCTATCAGTTTATTATACCCCCCAATAGGAATACCCTGATACTTATCGTTGAAGTAGTTATTATCAAAGATCATACGTACAGGCAGACGCTTGATGATGAATGCAGGGAGTTCCTTGCAATCGCGTCCCCATTGCTTTTCCGTATATTCCTTGATGAGTTTATAGAAGATATCCTTACCAACAAGACAAAGAGCCTGTTCCTCAAGGTTTTGTGGTTCACGTCCACCGAGAGCTGCAACGGCTTCTGCTTTTTGCTCGTCAATCTTCGCCTGTGCCTGTGCTGGTGTATGCACATCTGGCCACATGCGGTTGAAGGTGTTCATATTAAAGGGAAGGTTATACAACTCACCCTTATAGTTAGCCACAGGGCAGTTAGTATAACGATTAAACTCCACGATAGAGTTCACGAAGTCCCACACCTCTTTGTTGGAGGTATGGAAGATATGTGCGCCATACTTATGCACATTGATACCCTCAATAGCTTCACAATACACATTGCCACCAAGATGCTCTCGCTTATCTATAACGAGACACTTCTTACCAGCTTTCTTCGCTTTATACGCAAATGTTGCTCCAAACAAACCAGAGCCAACTATCAAATAATCGTACTTCATTATTATTTCCCACAGATTACACAGATTACACAGAATAGGCTTTTCTTTTTGCCCACAGATTTCTCGGATTTACACAGAATTGCTTTTCCTTTATTTCTTCAATTTCCCAAGAGACATTTATCTCCCACAGATTACACAGATGACACAGATTTCTCTCGCTCGGCACTCGCGACGCCTGCACGGAGCGAAGCGACTGAAAGAACCGTTAACCGTTAAACATTAACCGTTAAACCTTAACCATTAACCGTTAACCATTAAAACTCCCCACGCCTACGGCATCGTCAGTGATGTCACTGGCGAACGGGAAAGGATGGACTTTGCGCTGTCTTTATCATTGTGCACATAACGCATGCGCGCGTAATTTCCCACAAAGTTAAAGAAAATTTCAGAAAAAA
>JAGHTW010000099.1 GCA_018065145.1 Candidatus Prevotella equi | reverse complement strand
GGACCCACCCCGACCCTCCCTGAGAGGGAGGGAGACAAAATCGTCCCGGTGGGTTCGTTTTATTATTTGTTACTATTGTATTATTATCTATTAGTTTCTCTATGCCACAATACTCAAGCGGTATTGCACCCCCTCCCTCTCAGGGAGGGACGGGGAGGGTCTCTTTTTACCTCGCTGATACGTATTTATGTAATGTATTTCTTACGGCACCAGGACCTGCATAGAGTTCCTTCACCATGCCCTCAATCTTCTCTCCAAGACCTATTGCGTAAAGATCCTGCCCGAAGACATCCTTGCGTGAGTACAGTTTCTTCAGGCAACTCCAATCCTGATCTGCCTTACCAATCTCAAGAGGAGCAACGATAGCCTGCAACTCCTCGAGTAATGGATCAGAAGAAGGTTCGAAAGTTTCACCATTATCCTTCACGCCCTTCAGATAACGAGCATATCCTGCAAGTGTCAATGGGATAAGGATGAGGTTATTCATGTCAAGACCACGCTCAACATACTTGCGTATTGTCTCGCCGAAGCGGATAGGCAGCTTCTGACTGGTATCAGTAGAGATACGCTGTGGTGCATCTGGCATGAAAGGATTAGGCAGACGTTTGTTGATGACATCGCCGATAAACTCGTATGGATTGAGAACGCCTGGGTCTGTTACTACAGGCATTGCCTCTATGTAACCTATCTTCTGTACGAAGGCGCGAAGGTCTTCATCTGCCATCTCAGCAGAGATGAGCGTGTAGTCAAGCATACAGCCATAGATAGACATAGCTGTGTGAAGAGGGTTAAGACATGTTGTCACCTTCATGGTCTCTACCTGATCAACGGTCTCACGTGTAGTGTAAAGAGTGCCGCCGAGTTCAAGTGGTGGACGGCCGTTGGTGTAGTTATCCTCCACAACAAGGTACTGCACTTCCTCTGCATTGACGAAAGGCGCTGTGAATGTATGCTTGTCGGTCTCTATGTAATCGTTGTCTTCGAAGCCATCAGCAGCAAGCAGTTCCTTCACCTTCTGGTGAGGACGTGGCGTAATCTTGTCAATCATTGACCAAGGGAAGGTTATCTTCGTCTCGTCCTTGAGGTAATCAAGGAATCCCTGAGGAGCCAAACCGTCAGCAACCCACTTCTCTGCGTATGCCATAACACCTGCCTTTGCCTTGTCGCCGTTATGAGAACAGTTGTCCATAGACTGCACTGTCAGTGGCAGAGCACCTGCATTGTAACGCTCCAGCAGCAATGCGCAGACCTTACCCATAGCGAACATTGGCTGAAGACCACGTGCCAGGTCAGCATCGTTATAGGTATAGCCTTTCTCGGTGATGGTAAAGGAAATCATCTGCAGCGTAGGAGCCTTGAAAATCTCAATGAGTCGCTTCCAGTCCTCAAACTGATAGTCGCCCTTCAGCGCCTCAGTAACTGACGCAATGACTTTCTTCTCTATCGTGCCGTTAGAGCACAGCGAAACGGAAAGCGAGAGATTGTTGTATGGTGCGTATGCCTTATCAATGATATCGTAGTCGAATGTCTCGGCAACGATAACACCGCGGTCATACTTTCCTGTGTTCAACGCATCGTTAAGGATGGCTGCTGGAAACGCGCGGAAGATGTTTCCGCCTCCGAAGTGCACCCATGTAGGTTCGTCATGGGTCTTCTTTACCACTGACGCGATATCAAACTTTGGAAGCTGATAGCCTTTAGCTTCCCACTCGGCAGCATCATAGTTACCGGTGCATAGGCTTGTTAATTTCATAGTTTTTGGAATATTTGTTTTTTAAGTTTTAATTATATTGCAGTTTCATGTTCTTCTTATGGTATCATGACTGCAAAGTTACAAAAAACATTTTATTCAATTAGCAAAAAACATCTCAAAAATACACGATTCTCATGTTTTTTTCTTAATTTTGCACGCAACTAACTACTAAACATATGAAAAAGCTCCTTTTAACCTTTATTTTATTTTCGTGTGCCACTATCATGATGGCAGGCGAACGATACAATTTCAATGCATCGTGGCTTCTGCAGTTAGGCGACAACGAAAGTTATGTCACACCACAGCTGAAGGACGACTCCTGGCAACACGTGACATTACCTTACGCCTTCAATCAAGGCGAGGCGTATTCGCGAAACTGCTCTGAATTGTCTGACACCGTAATGTGGTATCGCAAGCATTTCCGACTTCCAAAGCAGTATAAAGGCAAGCGCATCGTGATAGAGTTTGAAGGTGCCCGCTTCGGCACTACGGTTTATCTGAACGGCAAGGCACTGGGAAGCGCCGACAATGGCGTAATGGCATTCGCATTTGACCTTACACCTTATATATTATATAATAAGGAGAACGTACTGGCTGTACGTGTTGACAACAGTTGGAACTATCATGAGCTGTCATCGGGCTCTACCTTCCAGTGGAACAACAAGAATTTCTATTGCAACTATGGTGGTATAAACAAGAACGTGTGGCTGCATGTCATGGGTGACGTGTATCAGACATTGCCGATTTACTCCAATCTCGGCACGACAGGCGTTTACGTTTATGCCACAAACCACAATATCCCCGCTGCTTCCGCTACGATACACTGCGAGGCTCAGGTCGTAAACAGTTCGAAGGCGAGCAAGGAGATACAGCAGAGGGTTATCATTACTGACAAGGAGGGAAAGGATATTGCTTCATTCATGGGCGAGAAACAAAGCGTTTCCGCAGGCGATACGGTGACACTTCATGCAGAACATAATGTCTCTGACCTTCACTTCTGGTCATGGGGTTATGGTTATCTGTATAAGGTGAAGTCACAACTCGTTGCTGATGGTAAGGTGATAGACAACCAAACGATAGAGACAGGTTTCCGCAAGACGGAATATAAGGATGGAATGTTCTACCTCAACGACCGCGTTCTGCAACTGAAAGGCTTCGCACAGCGCTCTACCAACGAGTGGCCGGCGCTGGGTATCTCCCTGCCTGTATGGATGACGGACTACAGCAACGCTATGATTCTCGGTTGTAACGGTAATTTCGTGCGATGGATGCATGTAACGCCATCAAAGCAGGACGTACGTTCCTTTGACAGGTTAGGACTTATACAGGCAATGCCAGCAGGAGACGCAGAGAAGGACGTGGCGGACAGACGTTGGCAACAGCGTTGCGAACTGATGCGCGATGCCATAATATACAACCGCAACAACCCTTCCGTGATATTCCTTGAAGGTGGTAACAACCAGATTAGCGAAGAGCACATGAGTGACCTGAAGGCTATACGCGACATGTATGACCCTCATGGCGGTCGTGCCATTGGTTCACGAAACATGCTTGACTCAAAGATTGCGGAATATGGCGGTGAGATGCTTTACGTAAACAAGTCTGCCAACAAGCCTATGTGGCAGATGGAGTATAACCGCGATGAGGGAATAAGACGCTATTGGGATGAATGGTCATATCCTTATCATAAGGAAGGCGACGGACCGTTATATCGTGGCGACAGGGCTGTGGCATATAACCATAATCAGGATGGTCTTGCTGTGGAGAATATCATTCGCTGGAACGAGTATTGGATGGCACGACCAGGCAGCGGTAAGCGTGTGAACAGCGGTGGAGCGAAGATTATCTTCTCTGATTCCAACACCCATGCCCGCGGAGAGAAGAACTATCGCACCTCAGGAGATGTGGATGCAATGAGAATTCCTAAGGACTCTTGGTTCGTTCACAAGACGATGTGGGACGGTTGGGTGGACACAGAACGTGAACACACTTACATCATAGGACATTGGAACTATGATCAAATGGAAAATGGAAAGCCTGTATATGTCTGTTCTACGGGTGATGAGGTGGAACTTTTCCTTAATGGTGTAAGTTTGGGCAAAGGTGAGCGTACAGAGACATTCCTCTTTACCTTCAAGGACGTAAAATGGGAGGCTGGAACGCTTAAAGCGGTGTCATACAAGGACGGAAAAGAGGTGTCATCATACGAGGTTTGCACCGTAGGAGAGCCAGTAGCACTGCGCATGCGTTGGGTTGCTGCACCTGAAACGATGAGGGCTGACGGTTCAGACGTGCGCATTGCTGAGATAGAAGCGGTGGATGCACAGGGACGTCGCCATCCTTTGGCGCATGACATGCTGCACTTTGAGGTTACAGGCGAAGGCGAATATCTCGGCGGTTTGTCTGGTGTCGTGAGCGAAGAGGAACAGGAACAAAACCGTATAGAGCAGCTTACGGGCAAGGCAAACGTAAGGGAAGGACACAGCACTGACACTAATGGCGTTGGTTCTAAAGACCTTATGCTGGAGGCTGGCGTGATTCGCGTGATGGTTCGTTCTACATGCAAGGCAGGAAAGATAACGCTTAGCGCGAAACCTGTTGATTCCACATTGAAGGAAGAGGAGATTTCCGTGACGACTGTTGACTGCCCCGTTGCTAATGGCTTCTACGTAAGCAAGGATGGTAAAGCGATAGAAGCTGACAGAGCAAGCGAAATGCCTGCATATCTTGAGCGCGGAGAAACGCCTGCAACACCATCATACGCACAGCGCTACAACACTGTGGCGATAGAGTCTGTTGACGTGGCGGTAAACAAGGAGAAAGCAAAGAATCTTTATGATGACAATGAGGATTCAGAGTGGTCTTCCGACCAGCGATTGGAGAACTCTTGGGTTAAGGTTCGATTGGAAAAGGAGAGTGCTGTATCTCAGGTAGTATTGCGAATGAAGAACTTCCGCACAACGGCATATCCACTACAGATCTTTGCTGGCGACACACTCGTTTGGGAAGGCATGACATATAAATGCTTGGGCGATTGCTATATCAACATCGACAGTCCTATCAAGTCACGTGAATATACCATCATGATGAAGGGAACAGCAGCCGTCAAGGAGGCATTCGGAACAATGACTGAGCTTGCTGCAAAGCAGAATGTAAGTACAAAGGAATCAAAGTCCAACATTCTTTCTATCATCGAGATGTCATTCAACGAACAACCATAATCTTATAACGAGTACACATAAAACGAAAGAGGCACGATTGCAGATGCAACCGTGCCTCTTTTTATATTGATTATTTATGTTTCTGGTATCAATATTTCATTCCAGAGAATTTACTGAAGTATCCCAGACAGTGATTGCGCCATAAGCGCGCATTCTCCTGCTGATGCAGCAAGCGTTGCATAACTTCTTCGTAGCGCTGATCATCAACGTATGGTTTCATATCCTTCCATACCTTCACGTAACCGTCAACCGTTGCTACGCCTGCATCATAATGTTTGCAAAGGCTTTCCCACAAGGTGCTGCCGTCTTTCATCTGGTATGTCCATGGCAAATGATGGAACCAAAGCAGGTATTCCTCAGGACATGTCTTCACATTATCATACATTGAGCAGTAAGGTTCGCGATATTGTGACACTGCATTGGTACCGGTAGAAGAACGATTGAAGCCTATTCCCAGACTGTCTGCCTTATGATACCACACTGGTTTCCACTCATCAGGGAAGTTAGGGTGATTGCTTTCTGGCGCAGGACCATAGTGATGGTCATCGGCAAAGATATGATGCAGTCCCAATGGCATCATGTAATTGACGCATGCCTCACGGCTTGACTGCATAACATCACCCACTGCATTGAGGAAAGATGCATCGTTTGAGAACGTTTGCTGCATCCATTCCTTCGCTATATCCTCCGATGTAAGTGATGGATTCCATGCAAGACGACCGAAAGCATACCAGTTTGCCTGAGAGAAATGATGTCCGCACCAGTTAGCATCATTGCCAACATTAGCTACTCCTGCAACGGCAGACATCGATTCTGGCTTAACAAAAGAGAAAAACTCCTTCCACATTGGCGCAAGATAAACGAGATGACGGCTCTGTCCTGTATATTCCTGTGTTATCTGGAACTCAACCATCGTAGGAGTCTGCTTCATTCGGTCAAACAAAGGGCTGTAAGGCTCGCATGGTTGGAAGTCAAGCGGACCGTTCTTTATCTGTATTATGACATTATCCTTGAACTGTCCGTCAAGTGGTTGAAACTCATTAGCAGCCTTTTTCACTCTGTCTTCGCCACCATGATAGCCATATACGAAAGCACGCCACATCACAATGCCCTTGTGTGGTGCCAAAGCCTCAGCAAGCATGTTTGCTCCTTGCACATGAGTACGGTTGTAATCGCCTGGTCCTGGCTGTCCTTCAGAGTTTGCCTTTACAAGGAATCCGCCAAAGTCTGGTATCAACGAGTATATCTCATCGGCCTTATCCTTCCACCACTGCTGCACATCCTTGTCAAGAGGATCAGCCGTTGGCAAACCGCCAAGTCCCATTGGCGATGCGAAGTTGACGGAAAGATACACCTTTAGTCCGTAAGGACGCATGATATCTGCATATTCCTTCACCTTAAGGAGGTTGTCCTTAGACAGCATCTTTGGTGAGGCATTGACATTATTGAGCACCGTTGCGTTGATACCTATTGAAGCATTGGCACGTGCATAGTCCTTTATTACGCTCTTCACGTCACCCACCGCACGTGTCAGCGGTGCATTATCGTCCGTAGTCCAGAAGATACTCTTGCCAGCATAGCCACGTTCTATGCTGCCATCGAGGTTATCCCAATGGTTCAGTATGCGGATATTGAACGCCGGCGTGCTATTACCGCACGCATTGCCAGCACCAGTGCTCTGGCAACGCAGCACGGCATAAGCGCCATACAGCAATCCTATGTCCCTACGTGCAGCGATTGTCACATTGCCCTTCGCATCCTTTGATATGCTATAGCCATCATTGTCCGCCATTGTAGCGTCAAGCTTCAGTATATACTTTCCCGCTTTGGCATATTGCTGCAATTCTTCCTTAGCAATACTTGCAGTAGGTGTCTTCACCTTCGTTACAACCTTAGCCACATTCTGTTTATTCATGCGCAACCATAGGCTGTGACCATCCTCATTACGCATAACGGCAGCAGCAGAATGCTGACTGAACGCCATCATTCCTGCTACTGCCATCAGTACCGATAATATTATTTTCTTCATTATTTACTTACCCAAAAAGAGCTTTATAATTATGTTTGCATCATTCATTGTAACCTTACTGTCACCGTCCACGTCAGCAGACTTCATTCTTATGCCAGCAGGATTCTTTCCAAGATAATAATCCCTAATGATGTAAGCATCCTCCATTGTTATCTTACCATCGCCATTAGCATCGCCAAAGTCCGCAGGGTTGACGCCGTCGTTACTTACGAATATCTCGTCAATATACACAGACTGCGCCGCGCCGCCATTGGTCCAGAAGCCTGCGATATAGATATGAGAAGGATCGAATGTCGTTCCATCGTCATTCTTCTTACCCTGCAATGGCACTATCACCTTGGTTCGGTTGCCTGCCGCTGTCATATAAGGTTTTGCCCAATAATCATCCTTGTCAAAGAGACGGAAAGAAGCAGAACTGCTTGATGTCTTCTTGAACTTTATCACGATATACTTATACGCACTCAGGTCTATACCACCAGTGTATTTCCATCCGCCGAATCCATACTGACCTGTTGTCAGCTGTCCTGTAGAGGCATTGAAAGAACCCGACGTCCATATACTTGGATTGAGAACGTACGACAACGGATTATTTGACGTTGTATAAAGAGGGAAGTAAGAGTCCGTGCCACCTACGTCACTCCAGTCATACGCCTTTATTTCCTTTGCAGCAAACTGCGGATACCATTGGAAACAAGCACCGGAACATGCCTCGTATGCATTGCCACCCATAGCAACCTGGAATGCAGGACGGACTTTCTTTGTAGAACGATAATAGTCTATATCAATGTAATCATGTGTGTGTGTCAGCGTCATGCCTACGTTACCAAAGAACTCAAGGAACTTCTTGAACGCAACACCAAACTTCGATGTCGTACCCGTTGCCCATGTACCATAGTTAGGAATTACCCACTGTCCGGATTCATTATAGTGTCCTGTTGCGCCAGGATTCTCTGGACTCCAGTCCACCTCGGTTATCATGATAGGGTAATCCTTTATCACTGGCACCATATCATAGAAGGAACGTATCACGCTGTTGCCGTCAAAGGTTGCATTACCCGTACTGAACCAACCTGGATAGAAGTGTGCCGCATATCCAAGGTTGCTCTGTCCGTCTGTCTCCTTCATAGGATCAATGACAGGGTATCGTGCATAACCCTTGTAATTCTGCTGCCATGTCTTACCAGGAACCCAGATAATACCCTTGAAACCATTCTTACGTATCTTGTCAACGATAGGCTGGAAGAAGTCGCGCATAGCCTGTTCTGTGGCAACACCATTCTCATCGACTATCTCAACAGGCTCGTTTGCAAGTTCAATAGACAACCAGCCATTGGTGGCATTACCGTAACGGTTTACAGTCCTGTTCGATGTCACTCTGCTCCATACGTCAAGCAGATACTTTTGATACTCACCTCCCACCTTAATAGTCTTAGGACAAACGCCTGGTGGTCGCATGATGACGTACATACCGTGATTCTTTGCAGACACAGCAATAGGCACGAAGAGACTTGTAAGATACTTATCCAGACGCGTTCCGTCATACTGACTGATATTTGCTTCACCTGTATCCGAACCAGTCAATGGCTTTGACGTATTATTCGTCCAGCATGGATCAAGATGCAAACGGAAAACATTACACCATGAGCCCTGACTTCTATCGGTTACAGCATCGAAGAGCTCGGTAAAATAATTCTTACAATTCGTAATCCAGTTATCACCATCCTTGTAAAGGTCCACTCCATGACCATCAGTCCAGCGATAGCCACTGAAATAAGGGCTTGGAGTATCCATCACGCCATGCAGCATCACCTGCTTACCATCCTTATCAACGAGATGATTGCCCTCTACATGCAACGGAGAAACAGAGCCCCATTCTGCTGCATTCATTATCATTGCGCTCAATACCAGCGCCATTGAAACAAATATTTTCTTCATCTTTTATCTAGGTTTCGTCTTACTCCTGATTTGTGTTTTAGTTTTTGTTTTAGCTTTTCGCTTGTTTAAGCTCTGCAAAGATAGCAAAAATACCCGACATACGCTTTTATCTCACCTTTATATAATATATAATGAGACTATTTTAAACAAAAAATGAGCCAGCGCCGCATGCGTTGACTCATTTTATCTTTACCATTTTATTCTTATGCGATGCTTATTTGAAAAGCATTGGCAACATCTCCTTAAGGCTTCTGCGCCATGTCAGGAACTCATGAGCAGTACCTTCAGACACATAATACTTAGCGTTATATCCAGCAGCGTTGAGTGCTTCTGTTGAAGCCTTCACGCCAGCAGGATTTTCCTTGCCACCAGTTGCGGTGAAGATGAGGTATGGTTTCTCCTTACCCTGCAACTCCTCCACCTTATACTGCGCACCACTCATCAGTCCCCAGTATCCGAATGTCTCAGGACGATTGAGTGTTATAGAGTGAGTCTCCATAGAACCCATTGACAAACCAGACATAGCACGATGCTTTCTGTCAGCTATTGTCAGGTAATGGCTGTCGATATATGGCACGAGTTCATCCACGAGAACCGTCTGGAAAGGCTTAACGTCAAAAGAACCTATTGTTCCGTAACGAGCATCGTTGGTCATTCCGTATGTCATAACAACCATCATTGGTTCCAGTTTTCCATCCGCGATGAGGTTATCAAGTATCTGCTGTACCTTACCCTGCACTGCCCATGATGTCTCATTCTCACCCCAGCCGTGCTGCAGATAGAGAACAGGGTAACGCTTCTGAGTCTTCTTTGCTGTCATCTTGCCATACCCTGCTGGTGTATAGACATAAGCAGGACGCAGAGTGTTGGTGCTCTTGCTGTAGAACTTCACCAACTGCATAGCGCCATGCTCTATATCTGTTCTGTCAGCAAAGAAATCGTCGTCATGTGCTGGCACTTCCAGACCTGACATCCAACGGCAACCGCCGTAATAGCTTGCCGTTCCTGGGTCAATAACATTAGCGCCATCTATATTCAGTGTGTAATAGTGGAATCCTTCATCCTCTGGCACGAGTGTAGTACCTATCCATGAGCCATCCTTTTGCTTCTTCAGTGGTGTGCCCTGCATACCACCGCCCCATCCAGCAGTAGCGATTACGAAGTTTGCCTTTGGTGCTACAACGCGGAAACGTGCATATCCCTGTGAATTCACCTGAGGATACTCCTGTCCAGGCTGACATGTAGCAGAAGGTTTGAAGTCTTCCTTGATGACAGCATTGTCTATATTCTTGTCGAATGTGCAGAGAACCTTATGAAGATTCTTTGGTTTGTAATCCTTATCGAAAGGCAGTGGGTAGTTATTCTGTCCCAACCATGAGTCGCGGTCAGAGAGATTCCAGAATGTTACGCAGTCAATCTTCTCATGATGCTTACGCATGATGCGGAACAAACGATAGTACTGAGCCTCCTGCAGCAGCTTCTGCTCATTGGTAATCTGCACTCCTTCGTTACGGCTGAAGCGCAACTGTCCACCCATTTCATTGTTTACACGTATATCCAACTCCGTAATATGGATGTGATCTACGATGCTTGCATACTTTTCTACAGCAGCCTCGAAGTCTTCTTCTGAAGGACCATAGATATTATAGTGTCCCTGCATGCCAATACCATGCACTGGTACGCCAGCATCCTTCATTGACTTCACTAGGTTATAGATACGGTCACGCTTTACTGGGTCGCATTCGTTGTAATCATTATAGAACAGCAGCGCATTAGGGTCTGCCTCATGAGCATAGATGAATGCCTTGCGGATAAACTCATCATCGCCACAAATCTTAAAGAATGTAGTCTCGCGCAATGGCTGCTCAGAACGAGAGTTATCATTGATTGCTTCGTTTACGACATCCCAGCAATATACCACGTCCTTATAACGATTCACCACCTCATGGATATGCTTACGCATGCGCTCAAAGAGTACTTCCTTCTTCACGAGTCTCTTCTTCTTGTCGTAGAACATCCATTCAGCGAACTGCGAATGCCACAAGAGGCAGTGTCCGCGCAGCTTGATACCCTTCTCACGACAGAAGTTTGCTATCTTGTCAGCGCGACTCCAGTCATACTCACCTTCTTTCTTGGTAAGCATACCTGGCTTCATATCATTCTCTGCCGTAACACTATTAAACTCCTTGCATACAAGATCCATCTGTTCAGGCACCGACACATTACGCTGATTTACAGCCACGCCGATCATGAAATAATCCTTGTAAGCGTCCTTCAAATGTCCATCAAAAGGAGCTGGACGACGAAATTGGGCATTAGCGCTGACTACCATCATTGCCAATGCAAGTAACGAAAGAATTTTCTTTGTCATAATTGTCTTGGTTAGTTATTGTTTTGTATTTTATCTTGGTATTCTTTTCTTTGACGCATCAACGCATCCTTAAGTTTATTCTCTTGCCGTTGTACTTCACCTGCTTTGTCTTTCCGCCAGCAACAGTCACGATAAAGGTGCGCTTCTGCAACATGCCTTCATAAGAACCCTTACGCTCGCCGATGGTGAGGACCTTCTTGGCATCATCCCATGACAGAGGAATAGTAGAATACTGTCCCTTTTCATAGTTATAGTTATCGCCCTCGTCCTCATAGAGTGTAAAGTCTGCGTCCTTTCCCTCATATACATTGATGGTAACAGGCTTTCCCTTCTGTGCATCAGAGTACTCTGCAACCTCCGTAGTCGGCATAATAGAGCCTGCACGAACGTAAAGAGGAAGAGTAGCGATGTCACATGACGCCTCAATACTCTCACCACCAGAGTATCTCTTACCTGTCCAGTAGTCTATCCACGTGCTGCCCGTTGGCAGATACACCTTTCGAGACGTTGCATTTGCTTCGGTAACAGGACAAACAAGGAAGTCGCCAAACATATATTCGTCCTTTATATCCAGCACTTTCTCATCCTTTGGATAGTCAAAGGCAAGCATCCTCGCCATCGTATAGCTATCAAACGTCTGCTTTGCCGCCATACTATATATATAAGGTATAAGAGAATAGCGCAGGTTTATCATCTTCAGGATAGCGTCATAATACGCGTTTCCCTTCTCTTTTGAGTTCTCAAACTGCCATATCTCTCGCGGAGTATCGCTACCATGGCTGCGCAACATAGGCAGGAACGTAGCCCATTGGAACATTCTCACGTAATAGTCCTTGTACGCATCATCCTTTACACCGTTCTGGAATTCTCCCTTGTAGAACCATCTTCTACCATCATTGCGTGTAAAGAACGAGCCCACGTCAACCGTCCAGTACGGATTTCCCGTTGCCATATAGTTCAGTCCAGAAGGTATCTGTTGCTTAAAGGACTTCCAAGAAGCATGCGTGTCGCCGTTCCACACTATGGTACCATAGCGTTGCTGTCCCGCATAAGTGCTTCGAGTGAGGTTCACCACGCGCTTATCGGTAGTCGTCTGGCGTTGGTTTTCGTATATTCCCATGCTGTGATACAGCGAGAATAGCGAACTTCTCTCTACGCCAAGAGCTTCACTGAGCACGTCCTTATTAAGGTTCCAGCGTTGCTCCTGACTATCCCAACCGTATGGTTTACCATTCGTTGGTCCCGGTATCTTGTTCCAGTCGCCATCAAGCGGTTCGCTACTGTCGCACCACCACGCATCAAAGCCTCTTGAGAAGAACTCATCATTGGCATATTTCCAGTAATGCTTACGTGCCTCTGGGTTAAAAGCATCATAGATATCATGCTCCAGCATCATGCCACGCTGTTTGAAGTCTTCTGCCTCAGGGCACCATTGTGGGTTAGGCCAGATGCTTACCATCAGCTTTGCGTTCATCGCATGTACTGAATCGGCGAGTGCTTTAGGGTCTGGGTAATACTTTGGATTCATCTTCATGTATCCCCATCCCTGTGGCCAGTAGTTCCAATCCTGCACTATCATGTCGATAGGTACATGGCGCTTGCGGTATTCGCGCAGTGTCTTGATGATATCATCCGACGACACATAGCGTTCCTTTGACTGCGTATAGCCGAAGACATATCTTGGCATCAGCGATGGCTTACCCGTCAGGTAATGATATCCCGCTATGACATCACCCATCGTCTTGCCCTTGATGAAGTAATAGTCCAGTTCCTTTGCTGCCTCCAACTGCATGGTGTAGGCATCGTTTGCGCTTGTATATTTCATTGCGCAACCAGCATCGAACAACAGTCCGTAACCGCCCGTTGAGCAAAGCACAGGCACTGAAGCCTTGAGGTTATGCTGCGTGAGATAAACCGTCTTTCCAACGAGGTTCATATAGTCCTCCATGTGTGCGCCGAGTCCGTATATGCCTTTCTCGTTACTGGCATGGAAGGAAACGAAATATCGTGTGCTGAGTCCTATGGTATCACGGCGGAGCACATCCTTTACGGTCACCTTACCGTTGGCTGTTTCCTCTACGTGGGCAGACTTCTCATCGTATATCACACGTTCCTGAACAGATGGCTCATACTTTAACGTTCCTGGCTGTTGACACAGCAGTTCCTTGCCATCCTCATCATAGAACGATATAGCATTATCGCGTTTGCCCACCACTACCTTCAGCTTACCCGTTGCCAGTGTCAGTTTTTCATTCGTATCCGTTCTCTTCACGTCAACGGTCTGCCTGTCATACACGCAAACACCTGTTGCATTGCTCTCGAACTTACCGTCATGACTGTACTGCACCCTCACGATGTCAGGTGTTACGAACTCTACTTTCAGCTGCTGCGCAAATGCGTTGCTGATTCCAATTGCAAGCAATATGATGCTTATTATACTCTTTCTGTAGTTCATCATTGTTCATGTTGTGGGTCAAGGGGTCAGACCCCTTGACCCTTTTTTCTATTCGTCAGTTGGTAGGATTATCTTGTAAACGAAGCCGCCACGTGGTTTGCAGACCTCAAAGTCCAGCTGTCCCATTTCCATATCATAGGTATATGTACTGAATGGCGAATCGCCCCATATATCATACTTGAAGTCATTATCGCGGAATATCCCCACCATCGCCTTCCCTATGCCGAGCTTATTGAGCGCTCTCACATCGAGGCGTTTCTCCTCATCGGTACCGTTGATGCCTGCAACATACCACACGTTACCGCTTCTGCGTGCCAATACCACCGTCTCACCAGGATAGCCTGATATGTAACGTGTCTCATCCCACGCTGTCGGGAGTTGTGTAAGGAAGTCCCTTATCATCTTACGCTGACTGAGGAAACTCTCTGGACGGTCTGCAAGATGCTGTATTCCCGACTCAAAAAGCACCGTCAGTGCCAATTCATGTGCGTGGGTGGTTATATGTGGATGCTGTGAATCAGTGAATGCACATGGTGTATAGTCCATTGAGCCTATCACGTTTCTGGTGAAAGGCAGCATGGCATTGTGCGATGCAGCCTTCTTTGTGAACGTAGGAACATTATTATACCACTCCGCTCCATACACTGCCTCTGCCGATATAAGGTTAGGATAGGTCCTTTGCCAACCGCGCATTGTGGTCACTCCATGGAAGTTTACAAGCAGATTATGACGTGCTGCACATTCAAGGAGTTCTGCCATGTAAGCGATATTCATATTGTTGTCACCTGAGAAGAAGTCAATCTTTACACCCTTGACACCAATCTTCTCACACCATGCAAATTGCTTCTCACGCTCCTGCGGATCGTTGAGCAGAAACTTAGGTCCCGGTGCTCCGTTTATCCAGCCTACAGAAGAGTTGTACCATATCATCGGCTTCACACCGTTATCCACAGCGTATCTTACAGCATCCTCGATCGTCTTTCCTTCATTGGACGCTATGCGAGGCATCTCATCCCATTCAGCATCAATGAGTACATACGGTAGTTTCATCTCCACCGCCATGTCAACATACTTCTTTATAATACTGAATTCCTTGGAACCATGATTGCTTGCCCAGTATATCCATGATGCAACACCAGGCTTTATCCACGAGGTATCTTTAATCTGACACTCTTCAGAGTTGTCGGTTATCAGCGTTGACTCAACGATATCTGCAAGCTTACCTATAATGAGTGTCTGCCAACCGCCATACTCCACTGTCTGTGAAACCTTTGTATGATGCTCCGGCTGAACTATCGACAGGTCGGGTCGTATGCAGTATTCGCCCCTTTGTTCCCTGCCATAGAAACTGGATGCAGCGTCCGTTTTCTTCAAGCCTGATTCAGAAAGCAACGCGAATACTCCGTTACTGTATTCAAAAAGCGCAGGATAGGCATATCGCTCACCTGGCTTTATGGTGCGGTTGAGCGGAAAGAATTCTTCATAGGAATCAACCCATCGCATTATCCAGTTGTTCCTTGCCGAAGCAAAAGAGACAATGAAGCCATCCTTCGACAACTGTTTGGAACTTGTTGACCATGCTATGCCATCATTGTAAGCACGCACATACAGCTGATGTCCCTCGTCAATCCAGTAGGTAGTCTCCACATACTGATTGGAACAATTGCGTCGCTTGCCTGTTACCATGGTATAATCAACGCGTTGTTTCTTTCCTTTTACAGGTTTGTCACAGTCCAGTTTCACCGGCATGGTCATAATTTCCACCCATGTCTTGCCATCCTTATACGTCACTTCCATCTGACCTTTCCCACCGTTGTATCTTACCCTGACTTTACCGTTTGGAGATGTCTGGGCTGATGCGTCATGGCAGGGAATTACCAGTATAACAATAAGGATGATATATAACAGTTTACGCATTGTAGTAATGATAGAAAAATAATTCTCAATTTTCAATTTTCAATTTTCAATTTGAAAACTTCCACCAATCGAAGTTGAAGAGGTTCTTCTTCTGCATGCTGTTTGACTTGAATACGAAGTACAAGTCATGCACGCCCGTTGTCTTACCCTTTAGCTTTATCGTCTGCTGTTCAAACTTATCCTTGGTACGTGTCACCTCAACGGTACCGATGAGTTTTCCGTCAACACCATCGATGCGCACTTCCAGCAGTCCTCCGAACATGTGGCTGGCGCATGATGCAGTGAAGGTCTTTGGACCATTGCCGAAATCTACACCTTTTATTAATATATACTCGCCTTCGTCGATATTGGTAACGAAGAGCGTTGGATTCCATGGTCCTGATGGATTCTCACGAGTAGTGCGCAGTCCGTATCCCCATGCCATTGTCTCTGCCTCCACACGACGATAAGGATTGAACGTTCCTACCTGTTCGAGTTTGCAATCAAAGAAATATGGCAGTTCCTGTATCGTGCCGTCAGCATTGTACGTCATCTCGGCAGCAGATACAGAACGCTGTTCTGCGTGACGACTGGTCTCAAGTCGATATACGTCATAGTTTAGTCCAAAGCAATATGACTTACCCTTGAAATCAATGATACCCGGATGATTACCACGTGTCTGCACAGTGTGGTTCATGATGTGTCCCTTGTACTCCCATGGTCCTGTTGCGCTCTTACTCATAGCATAGCCTATGCCCTCAGGGCAACAAGTAGAGGCGAATGCCATATAGTAGTTATCGCCATGCTTATAGAACCATGGTCCTTCCTGATAATCCTTCACCTTTGGGTGCTCCACGATATTGCCGGAATATGATATCATATCCTCATTGAGCTTCACCATATAGAGGTTAGGATTACCCCAATACAGATATGCCTGACCATCATCGTCAATCCACACCGTAGGGTCTATGTCATACCAGTGTTCCTTCTGCCATACCAAAGGCTCTCCTAACGGGTCTTTGAATGGTCCGTAAGGGGAGTCTGCCACCAGAACGCCGATGCCGTGGCCATGTATTGGGCAATACATATACCACTTACCGTTGCGCTCTATCACCTGTTCAGCCCACGCACCGTTATCGCCCTTGTACCATTTGAAGTCGCGCAGCGATGCCACAGCGCCATGATCCTCCCAGTTCACCATATCAGTGGAGGTATAAAGGAGCCAGTCCTTCATCATAAAGCCCCCTGCTCCCTCCTCGTCGTGGGTAGTATAAAGATACACCGTGTCGCCATGCACGTACGGTGCTGGGTCGGCAGTATATTTTGTCTGCACGATAGGAAGGTTTATATTCTCCTTCGCTTCAACGTTTGATGCTGGCAATGCAGCACAAAGGCACGAAAGCATTATGCCTTTCAATGTGTTTCTCATCATACTTATTATTTATTACTTTTTACTTGTCATTAGTAAACGATTACAGCGCCGCCGTTCTTTGGTACTGTGACCTTCACCTTACCCTTCTTTACCTTCACCTGCTTAACACTTCCGTTGAGGTTGGCATCATCAGAGTAAAGGGTTACCTCCTTTACGTTTGCAGGAACATTTATCTCCTTCACGTAAGCATTGTCGGCAGCATTAACGGCAGCAACGTAATGCTTGCTGCCTGTCATTCTTTCAAGAGCGACATACTGTCCTGGATAACCATCTATGAACTTCATATCCTTCCATGTCACAGGCACCGCCTTCATGAAATCGATAGCCCATGCAGGAGCATCATCGAGGTTGTTTGGTGCCAATGCAAAGTTCTGCACTGGTGTCTGGAAGAGTATTGCGGTAGCGAGTGCATAGACATCGCTTGTCACGCGTGTCTTGCCGCGCTTGTTATCTTTTGAGTAATGCTTGTTAAGGGCAGAGCCACCGAAGTCCATGTTACCGACAGCGTTACGCAACACTGGATGAATGGTAGCAGCAAGTGCCTCTATATCATTGTCATGCTGACCGAAGGAGAGATTCTCACTGGCGCGAACAGCCTCACATGACACGAAGTTTGGATACATTCTCTCCCAACCTCTCTGCAGAGTGCAGCCGTGATATATCACCATGATGCCGTAATCGTTGGCATCGGCAAGGATATCCTCATACATCTGCATGGTCTGCTGTTTGTCAGAGCCCACGAAATCAACCTTGATACCCTTGATGCCCGCCTTCTGCATCCATGCCATCTCTTTGCGACGGTCTATCATGCGGTGCATCTTTCCGCGAGGACCCTGCGGTGCGTCGTTCCAGTAACCGTTACTATTGTACCAAAGGAACAGTCCTACGCCCTTTGACTGTGCGTACTTTGACAGCTGTTCTATGCGGTCATAGCCAATGTTGCTATCCCAGAAAGCATCAACGAGGAGATACTCCCATCCCATGGCAGCGGCAAAGTCAACATACTCCTTCTGCTCGTCATAGTTACAAGAGGCATCCATTCGTATTATCCAGCTCCATGCAGAGCGACCATATTTATACTCCTTGCTTGCCTCGTACTGTGGCTTCACGAGGTCCCACTGTATCGTTGTCTCGGCAATAGGTGCAAGGGTGCGGCCTACTGTGATAGTGCGCCAAGGTGTCTCAGCATGTGGTATCTCGCCATTCGCACCAGCGAGCATCAGTCCCGGTGCTGTAGAGCCAACGCCACCGAACTCGCTCTGCTCTGGATATGCTATACGGTAAGACTGCGTATCAGCACTAACGATACGGCTTGCGCAGTAATTGCCGCCGATGTTTGTCTCAGAAAGCATCACCCAGATATAAGACTCACCCTGACCTTTCTTGTTTGAGAGGGTATTGGAAGTCACCTTAAAGAGCGCTGGGAAGGTGTATCCCCTACCCCAACCGTCCTTGCCCATCTCGGCATCGTACTCATAGAATGTCTCATAGCTTGGTGCTGTACGTGCAAAGCCTGTCTGAGGAGTCATCTGAGGACAAAGGAATGTCTTCGTATCTTGCGCAAATGTATAGAATGTTGACTCTTCTGTGACAATGCAGGAGCGACGATCGCCCTGGGCCTTGACGTCATATTTGAACGCTACGTTATTGTTATCCACATGGAAGGTAACGCTGAAGGCTGGCTTGTCCTTCTCGTTGTTGAACATCCACGTTGCCTCATTGGCAGTATAACTGATATTCTGCTTCTTTGCGTTAGGGAGTGTGTAGCTCTCGCTGACAGACTGTGGCTGAGTGCTGCCCGTCAGTTTCATACCCTTGCTGAAGTCGCCCATATTCGTTTTAATACCGAGTGGGGACTTGCGAACAACGGTATCGTTGCCAAGCACCACCATGTAGTTGGCTATGCCGTTATCGCATCCCACTGTTACGCTCAACTGTCCGTCAGGACTGCTCAATGTCTGGGCATTGACACTCAATGCCACTGCCAAAGTTGCTAAACAAAACTGCTTTTTCATTACGTTATAATTGTTATCTTATTACTATCACTGCAAATTTACTAGTAAATTTTTAGTTATCGTATAACAATCAGAGAAAATTTACTAGTAAATTTATCTTTATCGTTACTTCATCTTCCACCAATCGAAGGTAAACAGCTCTGGTCCCTTGCGACCTTTGAAGACGAAATACATATCATGTATGCCCTGAGGCTTCTTCATCTGCTTTGCGGTGAAGGTCTTGAACTTCTCCCATCCGCCTGTGTTGGTGATGGCAATCTCGCCTATCTTCTCGCCCTTGATGCTGTCTGTATGCACCTCTATGGTACCGCCACGGAGAGCACTGCCGCATGATACGCTCATGTCTATGCTGCTCTTGGTGCCCGTTGTGCCGAAGTCAACATTGCTTACTCTCACCCAGTCGCCGTTATGTATGTCTGACAGATAGACATTGCCGCCCATTGAGCCGCCCTTCTGTGGCTTACCGTGCTGCTGTGTCTTGATGCCTGAGCTGAAAGAGATGGTCTCTGCCTCCACCTTACGGAAAGGATTGAAGGTTGCCACTGCTGCAACACCGGTGCGGCTTGGAGTCAGTTCTGGTATGGTGCCATCGGCATTATATTTGAATTCCTCTACTGCAACGCTGCGACCGAAGCCACCGCCGCCTGGCAACCAACCGGTATGATAGAAGAAATAGCTATGTCCCTTGAAGTCAACGAGGCCGCTGTGATTGGTGAACGATGCCTGCTGGTCTTTCTTCATGATGATGCCCTGATACTCCCATGGTCCTACAGGACTGTCACCCATGGCGTATGCTATGTTCTCTGGTATGCCATCGGCAGCATACATCATGTAATACTTTCCACCTCGCTTCTGTATCCAAGGACCTTCGGTATATCCCTTCAGTCCGCTCATATCCATCTTCTGCACTTCGCCCTCAAAGCTTACCATATCCTTGTTGAGCTTTACATAGTAGAGTTTTGG
The DNA here is from genome assembly GCA_018065145.1 of Candidatus Prevotella equi. Lineage (GTDB taxonomy): Bacteria > Bacteroidota > Bacteroidia > Bacteroidales > Bacteroidaceae > Prevotella > Prevotella equi. Next base: position 25,633 of record JAGHTW010000099.1, on the reverse strand, counting down.
ATTGCCCCAGTAGAGCCATGCCTGACCATCATCGTCGATGAACACTGTCGGGTCGATATAATCCCACGAACCGTCGGCAAGTGGCTTGCCGATAGCGTCCTTGAATGGTCCTACAGGACTGTCACCAACGGCAACGCCAATAGCCATCGTGCCGCTAAGCTTGCTGTGGAGTGGCACATAGAAATAGAACTTTCCATTGCGCTCTATGCACTGTGGTGCCCATGCGCGGTCATCGCCCCACGAGAAATCCTCAATGGCGAGCGGTGAGCCGTGATCGGTCCAGTTTACCATGTCAGTGGTAGAATACACACGCCACTCCTGCATCCAGAAGAAGTCGGCATGGTCTTCATCATGACCGGTGTAGATATAAAGTCTGTCACCATGAACCATTGGTGCCGGGTCAGTGGTGAACCATGTCTGTACGATTGGGTTGCTCTGCGCTGACAGCGCATTGGCTACTATGCCAAGAGCAAATGTCAATAATGTCTTTTTCATCTTTGGTATCATTTGTTGTTTTATCTATTCTTTATTTCTGGTTGCTATTCACTGCGAAGTAGTCAACATCAACATATCCGCCGAGTTTCTTCGTGGCATAGTTGAAGATAGCAAACTTACTGCCCATGAAGTGGCGACGGTAGTCAAAGGACATCTTTGAAGGCTGACCGATGTTCTGCCATGTCTTTCCGTCAAGACTGTAAGAGAATGTTGCGAGGTCCTTGCCAGGATTGAAGTCACCATGCAGTCTCATATAGATAAGCTTAGACTTCTTGCCGTCAGCAGCCTTCACCGCTTTCACGCTGATAGTCTTTTCTTCTATCACCTTCACGTCAACACGCTCTACTTTGCGTGCATCACCGAAGACACTGTTCTCTTCCGTCATCTGCAAGACATACTTACCGCCCTTCTTTACTACACGCAGCACAGGGCTGTCGCCATTGAATGCTGCAAGGCCTGCTATGTCTCCATCCTGCATATTCGTTACGTCCATGCATATCTCGCCCTCGCACTCTGGTGCTGTCATGCGCTGAGTGAGCGTGTTTGGCGCCACATTGATATTATTTACCACACGGGCAGTCTTCAATCGCATATAGCCAGGGCGCTCAGTGAGGCTCCATGCCTCGTCAATAGGGTTATGATTCCACTGCCAATAGAGCTTGAGGCCCGTACGCTCATGATACGTATATTTCGCCATCTTGTTGAGAGCAGCAACAGGCAGGTCGAAGTCATCGCTGTTGGTGATGCCGCTGAGATCAGGATGCTTCATCGAAAGGTCATTGGGAATAACGTAGCAACGGCGGTCCAGCAATGGGTTTCCTGTAGGATTGTCCTCTGGTATCTCCGCCAACGAGGTGTTTACCTTACCTGTATATTCTCCGCACATAGGCCAGTCTTCTACCCAAGTGACAGGCATGGCGCATGGTATGCGACCTATACCGCCACGATCCTGGAATATCATAGCCCACCAGCCTTCGTTGCTTTGGTCGTCACCAACAAGACAACCCTGTCCTACTCCACCATAGCTCTCAAACGGTGTCTCGAGGATAATCTTCTTCTCGTATGGTCCGGTAATGTTACGGGAACGATAGCACACCTCTCTGCGCACACGACCTTTCTGTCCCCACTTCATGGATATCATGCAGATGTAGTAATAGCCATTATGCTTTATGACACTGCTACCCTCTAACAACGCTCCACGCTCCTGAGGGTCCTTTGATCCGTCAACGACGAGTTGTTTCAAGCCGTCTTCCTTTGGCTGGAAGTTATCGTCGAGCTCAACGACTGTACACTTACCGCTTCCGGTGAAGAGATATTTCTTTCCGTCCTCGTCAAAGAATAGTGAGGCATCGTGCATGTGTGGCGGACGAGCAACAAGAGTCCAAGGGCCTTCTGGTTTCTCGGCAGAGAAGACAAAGCCTTTGCCCGGTGCGCCATTGGCGGTGAACCACACCCAGAACTTTCCCATGTGGTAACGGATGCTGGATGCCCATTGACCCTGACCATATACCGTCTTGTTGTCAATGAGATTATATCGGTCGCCATCGTCTATGCGGTCGAAGACGTAACTGACAGTCTCCCAGTTTATCATATCCTTTGATTTCATGATAGGACCGCCAGGCATGAGGTGCATGGTGGTGCTGATCATGTAGTAGGTGTCTGCTACTTTTACGATACTCACATCGGGTACGTCTGCATTGATAACAGGATTGCGATAGGACACATTGTCGGCAGCATGTACCATGACTGCCATTGCAACCGCTACCAGCAGAAGAAATGTCTTTAGGTGTTTCATGTTATTGTTTAGATATTGTTTTGTTGTAGATATTTGCTGCAAAGTTAGTAATAATTCCCGAAACAACAATAATATTACCACACCTTATTTATATAATAATGTATCAAAAATACATAAAAAAAGGGCGCTACCCTTGCGGATAGCGCCCATGTGTTTCATTATGGTATTATTGTAACTTAAATTACTTACCGTACTTTGTAGCGGTTACAGTACCGTCAGCCATCTTGGTAACCTTGATTACAACGCCCTTAGAATTAGCCGTTGCAGGTGTACCGTCGATGTTGATGTAAGATACTGAAACTACTTCATCACAATCTTCCTTCACACCAGCGGTAGGAGTGTATGCCTCCTTATAGTCGAAGTCGTCAACCTTACCTGTCATGAAGAGAGCGAACTCGTTGATGAATGGAGTACCCTGACCCTTAGCGTTCTTAACACCGATCTTGAGGTAACCATCCTTAACTACGATACCAGTGATGATTGCACCTGTAGCGATAGAAGGCTCTGTACCACCACCGAGGTTAGGAAGCTCTGCTGTGTACATCATTGGAACTGGGTTGAGAAGCTCGTCAAGTTCAGTCTCTGATGTCTGAGCATAAGCGAATGCTGTTGGGTTGTGATCTGGTGTACGCTCTGAAGCACCAGCGCAGAGTGTGTAAACACCTACAGGGAGGTTATTGATCTCCTGGTTCATGTCAACACCAGTGTTCCAAGAAGCTATCATTACGTTAGCGTAAGGCATAGCAACTGGATCGTAGCAGTACTGTGCGTTACCACCCCATGGGAAGTGGAATGCGAAGTCCCAGTCACGCTGTACATCGTCAAGGTTCCAACCAGGAACATTCTCTGATGATGGATCAACAGCTGGTGTACCCTGTGGACGCTTGTCATCCCATGTTGTAGCACAGATCTGGCTGTTCTTGATGAAGACAGTCATATCGATAGAGTCGTTTGTCTCGTTGAGAGCCTCGTCAGTAGCGATGAAGTTATAACCATCAACACCAATCTTACCATATACAGTACGCTTGAGTTCTTCCTGAATACCAGCGATGAGCTCGTCAGATGCTGTGAATGCAGCGTCAACAGTGCTCTTGTATGAACCAGCATACTCAGACTCTACCTTCTGGAGAGCAAGAGCACCCTTGTTAGCCTCGAAGAGGTAGTTTGTGGTGAGCTGCTTAATATTGAGACAAGTCTTCTTAGCAGCAATAATCTTATCGTTTGCAACAGCAAGCTCCTGATCATCTGTCAGCACCTTAGAAGAGTACTCGTCAATGATTTCGTTAGCTGTAGCGTAGCAAGCGTGCTCTGTATATTTTGACTCGTTGAGACCGTCGCGAGCGCTGATGAGAGCTGCGAGCTCCTTATCGTATGTATCGCAAGCAGCAACGTGCTTGATAACAACGTCCTTAGCGGCGTTAAGATCATCAGCAGCCTTCTTACACTTTGAAGGAGATGTGAGAGCAGCAGCCTCTACGTCCTTGATAACCTTATCAAGTGCATCGAGAGCGACACCAGCGTAGCGGTCTGTATTGTTTGTCTCATAGCAGGTCTTAGCTGCCTCGAGAGCGTCATCAACAAGCTTTGTTTCCTGGATACCAGGAGCGTTAGGGATATACTGTACCTTTACACTACCAAATACGATAGCAGCCCAACCACCGAGGTCTGCACCAGTCTTGTTTGTAGGCCATACCTTAATTACGTAGTTTCCTTCCTCTGCGATCTTGAAGTCAAGAGAGAAATCAAGAGCGTTGTCAACTTTACCCTGACCAGGTACACTAACAGGAGTTGACATCCACTTCTCAGCGATAACCTTCTCCATTGCCTCGTCATAAACAGTTACCTTAACACCACGGTCATCAGACTGCCAGCCTGCTACCTTCATAGTGTACTGGTACTTACCAGGAGTAAGAGTGAAGCGGTTGTCTTCACGCTCACCGTATGTAGCCCAACCAGCTGAGTTTCGAGCACCGCAATAGAAGCCATACTCAAAGTCACCAGAGAAGTTATTAATGATACGTGTGTTAGAGTTTCCCTCTTCCTGTGCACCATCGTTATACTTAATCCACTTAGAACCAGCGAAAGTACCTGCAGTGAAGATATCACCGAAGCCGTCAGTCATCTCTGTACGTACAACGTCTGTTGGATCAAGCTGTGGCTTACCGAATGAAAGCTCTTCACTAACCTCACCATAGATATCATCGCTGAGGATAGCCTCAGGGAAGATCTTTGTAACAACGAGCATCTTAACGCCACCGGTGAGGTCACCTGCAACAGTGCGCTCGAACTCTACTGTCTCTGCCATGTCACCCTCTGTAACGAGCTTAAGAACCTCGCTACCAAGCTTAGCCTGAATGAGAGAGAGATCTACCAACTTATCGAAAGTAAGAGAGAACTTCTTTGTGTCAAGTGGAAGGTTGAATGAACCGTCCTCTGGCTCTGCAGAAAGGAGTGTAGGAATCTCAAATACATAAGAGTTTGGAGAATCCATCTCTTCGTCAAGCTCTGCCTCTACACCTTCGAAGCCCTTAACAACACCTGTGAATGCAGCATCCTCAGAATACTGTACCATGTTGTCTGGGTTTGTGAATGTAACGACAGCTGACTCAGCACCTTCGTACTCATCCATCTCCTCATCGTTAAGGAAGATATAGAAAGAACCATCAGACCATGCCTCTACAGTACGAACAACAGCCTGTGTCTCACCATCAAGAAGTACGCTTACGCAGTCGTTTGGAAGAAGAGCAACCTTCTTACCACCTGCAAGCTGCTTACCATTGATTGGCTGACCGAAGTCAACCTTGATAACGTCATAACCGTTGAACTTGATCTTAAGACCTGAAGCAACCTCAACCTTTACGTTCTTGATGTAGAAGTCACCAGGATTGTAACAGTTGATAGTGAGGAAGTAAGTCTCTGGGATTGCACGACCATCGTTCTTGCTTGCATAGATCTCTGCCTGACGAGCCTTTGTACCATGAGCGAATGTTGCCTCATAGTGGAAGTAGCCCTTCTCTTCATACTCAGAAGGATCCTGGAAGTAAGAGATGTCTGCATTCTGGTCAGAGCCATCGCCCTTGTAGAATGTACAGTCATTGTTCTCACCACCCTGCATAAGAGCAAAACGAACGTTTGTCTTCTTAGCGTCAGCGCCTTCCATCTGGTACTGATTAGAGCCCATAAGGTCGAAAGACACCTTGTAAGTAGTATTCTCCTCGATAGGGAGGTTACGGAACTTGATAGCACGCATCCAGCTTGCGCCTTCTACTGCGTTAGAGTTCTTGACGTGAAGCACGGTTGTACCGTGACCGTCATCCTCAATAGCCCACTGATCAATAAACTCCTGATCAGAGTTCTTCTGAAGATTGATAAACTCATACCATCCAGCCTCTGTTGACTCCTTTGTCTGCTCAGCATCCAAAGGCTCGTCCATAATAACCTGCGCGTTCATTACCATTGAAGCGAGCAAGGCTAAACCGAGTAAAAATTTCTTTTTCATAAGAAATGGTTTAAGTTAATGTTAATAATAAATTGATTATGTAATATAATTGTTTTAGCTAAAATATGCATCTTCAAGTTTAGTTCGTTTAGTCTTCATTGTAGTTTTCGGCAGTTGATAAAAAATGATTTTTACAATGCTTCAGCCTTGCTCGCCGTCACGGCGAACAAGACCAACAACATTGTGAGAAAACTTTTTTTCATCAACTAACTACTTATGAAAAAACTAACTACTAACTATAAAACTTTCTTTTTGAATTGCGATCGTCTCCTACTGGCACCTTGTCAAAGCACCGCTTGGTTCCGACTGCGATGCAAAGGTAATTCTATAAAAAATATACTATAATACAAAATCGTCTCATTATATTACAATTGTGTCAACACGTGTATTTTTCTAAAATCGTGCGACAATTTCAAAAGTTTTTTCGTATAATTTCAAAAATTATCCCGCTGCAAACATTTTGTTTACAGCGGGTTAATGCTATTTTATTTTTCATTTTGCTCAATATATTCTCGCGGCGACATGCCGAAATGCTTTCGGAATACGGTTGAGAAATATCCAAGACTTGAGAATCCTACGGTGTATGCTACCTGTGTGACATTCACTTTTTGCTCCTTCAGCAGACGGGCTGCCTGCTCCAGACGAATATTCCTTACGAACTCACTGACGGAGATACCCGTAAGGTCTTTCATCTTACGATAAAGGTGCGCACGGCTGATACCTACCTCGTCACACATTGTCTCAACGCCATAGTCGCTATCAGAGAGGTGGGCATTGACACTCTTGATGATACGTTCCATGAGTTGTTCGTCATTACCTTTTACCTCTGGCATCTCCACCTGCTCGGTTGGCTGCTGCGCTCCAGAGAACTTACCACGCAAGCGCAGATGATTCTCAATGAGGTTATCAATAGTGAGATGCAGTTCCTCCATCGTAAATGGTTTTGTCATATATGCATCAGCGCCCTTCTCCAATCCTTCAAGGCGATTGCCTATATCTGACTTCGTAGTCAGCATGATGACTGGGATATGATTTGTCTGCACATTGGACTTTATCATTCTCAACATGGTGAAGCCATCCATCTCAGGCATCATGACATCACTGACAACGGCATCATATTCATTAGTCAGAAGTTCCTTGAGACCTTCCTTACCATTGTAACATACGGTGAAATGATAGAATGGACTCAGTTCCTTTGATATATAAGTGCCTATCTCTGCATCATCATCGACAATGAGTACATGATAATTGTATCTTGGTGTCTGCTTTGTCCTAATCTTTACAGATACAGGCTTATCTACCTGTGTGTCTATCTCGCTGCCATCAAGGTGATCCTTTCCCTTAGGAATACGCACGGTGAACACACTACCTGTTATACCGTCACTACGGTTTTCACCCTTCAGGGAACCATGGTGCATGTCAACAATCATCTTACAGAGGTTCAGTCCTATTCCCGTTCCTACGACTGTATCATTGCTATGGTTCTTTGCCTGATAGAATCTGTCAAAGATATGCTGCAGCACATCTTCACGCATACCAATACCACTATCCATCACCTTTATCTCCACATAATCCTTCAATGGACCATTGCAAGAATCATCATGTCCCTCGGAAAGGCTGACTATCACCTCACCGTCATTATGCGTGTATTTGAAGGCATTGGAAATAAGATTTGACACAACCTTGTCAAACTGCACGTTATCAAACCATGCCATTATAGGCTTATCAGCCACCAGGCGGTAATTGATATTTCGCTCCTTGGCATTGTATTCAAAGACCTTGAATATTACATCGATAAAGTCTTTCATATCCGTCTCATGACAATGCAACGACATCTGTTGCTTGTCAATCTTGCGAATATCAAGAATCTGATTAACAAGATTAAGGATTCTCTGTGAATTGCGGTCAATGACAGAAAGCTCTTCTGTCATATTCTCCAATATCCTTGCTTCATCTTCATTTTCGTTTGCTCCCTCAATGAGTGTGCTTGTCTGTTCCTTCAGTTTTGCAAGTGGCGACATGATAAGCGTCAACGGAGAACGAATATCATGCGTTGCATTGATAAGGAACTTCATCTTATCCTCATCCATCTGCATATTCAGATGACGACGATACATATAGACTCCAATATAAATGACGCACACGAGTAATAATATATATATAATGTACGCGAGAGTGGAAGCATACCATGGTGCGCGCACTTCAATGGTGTAATCTACTTCTTCTGTAGTCACGCCATTGGCAATAGCTCTTACATGCAGAACATGCTTGGCAGGAGCTACTTGCGTGAAGGTGATGGTATTCTTTCCGCCTGGAGTTCTTGTCCATTCCTTTGAATCATCTATGCGGTATTCGAATATCACATTGTCCGCATCAGCATAATCCATCAGAGAGAAGGCAAGGGTATAGGAATTGTCAGTGTAAGACAACGTAAAATCATGGGACTCAATAACAGGCAAGTCCGTTATCTTCCTGCCACCAGACTCTGTCGTTATACTTACAGCCTTACCGTCAACATAGAATCCTGTAAGCAATATCTTGCCTGGCTTTTTATTCATTTTCGCCATGTCTGGCACATGGAACATCGTAATGCCATCGCCCGTAGCGAAGAAGATATTCTCATAATCATCATGCAAACCTACGCTGTTGACATATTCGTGTGATGTCAAGCCGGAGCCATTTACAAAACTGCTCCACTGTGATGTCTTCACGTCAAAGCGCCAGATGCCGTTAGAGGTAGAACACCAGATATTTCCCTTTGTATCTTCTACCATATATCCTACGGCAAGATTACTCATAGCCTGAGAATTCTTGAATCGCTCAACCTTATTTGTCTTGCGATACCATATAAAGATACCACATTCCGTACCAATGAGCATATCACCGCGACTTGTCTTACATACGGCATAACACATAGTGTCCTGAAGCAACACATCCCAACCATGCGGACGGAACGTATCTTTCTTAGGATCATAACAAGAGACACCGGAAGAAGTTGCCGCCCAAACCTTATGGTCATAGTCACTACTAAGGTCCATAATCCAGTCATTGCACAGACGTCCGCCCTTGCGGTTCTTATCGTTCATGCTATAACAGCGCACTTGCTTCGTCTCGCGGTTATAACTCATCATACCCTTAGAGAACATAGAGAAGAAGAGCGTGCCCTGATGATCATCCGTCATAGTATTGTAAGAATAACAAGGATAGTCTGCCACGAGTTTTGTAGCACCAGTATATGGGTTAAAACTGTACATACCATGCTGCGTGCCCAACCAGTAATCATTCTTACTATCACGATAAATATACCCTGCACCATCAGGCGCACTTGGGTGTGCTACTACCTTACCCTTGTAATCAAAACCATAAACGCCTTTATCCTGAACGGTACACCATATTATGCCGTTGTTACTATCGGATATGGATGATACATACGTACCGATATCTATCTTCTGGTTACTGAAACTCCAGGAATTAAACAAGAACTGACGGTTAGGTATCATCAACAATCCTCGCTGCTGACAGCCTACCCATATATTACCATTACGGTCTCCCGTTATAGCCCATATCTTCGTTGATGTAAGGTCCAATCCATTAACAGAACAAGGATAGCGCTGCATCGTTCGCGATCCTGCAGGAATCCAGAACAAGCCCTTTCCTCTCGTACCAATATAAATATTACCCCCCCCATCTACGTATGCAGTACGCAATCCTCTTGCTCCCACACCAGCCGCAGAAAGGTCAAAGAAGTCTGTTATCATACGTCCTTTATCAAAGACGAGAAGGTTTTCACTACACAGCACAACCGTCATGCCCTTGTATGAGAAGAAATCTGATGGTACGCCGAAATTAACAGGGAATTTCTTTGTTTTACCATTAGCCTCCCTACAGGTGATGTCATTAGCACCAGCTTTCCATAGAGAATGATTACTACCCTCAAAGATATGACTGAAATACTTATTCGCATCTTCAAGGTATGCCTCGGTTATTTCCTTGAGACCTCTTGTTTTGATATCAACCTCAAAGAGTCCATAACCAGCAGTTCCTATGACAACCCTACCATCATGGAGTTGTTTTATATCGTTTACACGTGGACGATTGCCATGTGGGAAATAATAGTTGATAAAACTGTCTGTCGTATAGTCGTACTGTTGAAGTCCTCTGCTGGAGCCTACCCATAATCTTCCGTCACGATCAGAATAGACACACACGACAGTATTATGAATCAATGATGTACTATCATTGTTCTCATGAAAATACTTTACGAAATTGTAACCATCAAAACGATTGAGGCCATAGTCTGTTCCTACCCAGATAAAACCAGTCTTATCCTGGCAGACACTTGAAATAAGAGAGTTGGAAAGTTGTGAACTCTGATATAAAACGCCAACCTTGGCACAAAGTAATGATGATGTTAGCAGTAATAAAATAGTTAGTATTTTGCGCATGGTATCGCACTTTTGGTTGTTTTAATTAGTAGTTTCAACCGCAAAATTAATAAAAATATCTCATTTACAATGATACTTCTACTATTTTTTTACAATTATCGCTTACAATTTCGTATCATTTAGGATATATAACCATAAAAAACACCCATTTTCCAAAGAAAACGGGTGTAAAAAAAACTCAATAGTATTATTTTACTGCTGTGGTTCAGCAAGTGAAATTGTCTCACCTTCCACCTTCAGTTCTGCAACTTTCAACGAACGCAACCACGTTGTATCGTTAGAAGGAACGCAGTCGTGATGGAAAAGATACCACTTTCCTTTATACTGCACGATGCTATGGTGTGTTGTCCATCCTACAACAGGCTGCAACAGTTCGCCCTTGAAGGTGAATGGACCATAAGGATTATCGCCTACTGCATAGCAGAGGAGATGAGTGTCACCGGTAGAATAAGAGAAGAAATACTTTCCTTCGTGCTTATGCATCCATGAAGCTTCAAAGAAACGATGTGGATCATCAGCCTTGAGAGGTTCTCCGTTCTCATCAACAATGATAACAGGCTTTGGCATTTCAGCAAACTGCAGCACATCATCGGTCATCTTTGCCACACGTGAAGGGATAGGATTCTCATCGTGTCCTGTAGGAAGATACTCATCCTTCTGTGCCTTATTGTCCTTATACCACTGAAGCTGTCCACCCCAGATGCCACCAAAGTAGCAATATACCTCGCCGTCATCATCCTTAAAGACGCATGGGTCGATGGAATAAGACTTACGAATAGGGTCTGCCTGTGGAATGAATGGGCCTTCTGGTTTGTCTGCTACGGCAACACCGAGATGGAATACGCCGTTGTAATCCTTTGCTGAGAAGATAAGGTAGTACTTTCCGTTCTTCTCTACAACATCATTGTCCCACATCTGCTTCTCAGCCCATGGCACCTGGTCAACATCAAGTATCACGCCGTGGTCTGTTGCCTCGTCTTTCTCTACATCATCAAACGAAAGTACATGATAGTCGCGCATCTGGAAATGACCGCCATCATCATCAAAACACTCGCCGCTATCCCAGTCGTGTGAAGGATAGATATACAAGCGGCCGTTAAACACGTTGGCAGACGGATCTGCCATGTAATCCTTTGGAAAAAGATATCTTGTCATAGTTATTTTGTGGTTTATGGGATTAGTCGTTTATGGGTGTTTGGTTATTTTGTTGTTTTTGCAAGTTCTATGAGTTGCTTGACGAATGGCTTTGCATTTCCATTAGCATCAAAGGCGAGAGGATAGTCTGTTCGTCCTTCTACAGGCCAGTTGTTCTTCCATGACTCACTGTCAAGAACACCCCAGAATGTTACTCGCTTCATTACGTCAGCATGCTTCAGATAGATAGCAAACAGTTTGCAGAAGAAGTCACCCTGTTTCTTTGCCATATCCTTTGGCAGACCGTCCTTATAAGGGTCTATCTGCTTACGATAAGCGTAGTTTGTCTCTACCGCAGCGCCCATTCCCTGTTGTGGCCAAGGCAATACACTAAGGTCAAGTTCTGTCACCTGTACCTTTACACCAGCAGCAGCGAACGCTTCGATACTCTTTTCATACTCATCAAGCGGAGTGTCAAATGCCACATGGCTCTGCATTCCTACAGCATCAATGCGACATCCCTTTGCCTTAAGGTTCTTAACGAGACGCACTACAGCCTCACGCTTTGCAGGCTTGTCCATGCTGTAGTCATTATAGTAAAGCTCTGCATCAGGATCAGCCTCATGAGCGAACTTGAAGGCGAGCTCTATAAACTCCTCTCCTATTATATTATAATAAGGTGACTTACGGAATGTGCCGTCATCGTTGATTGCCTCATTGACGACATCCCATCCATGCACGCGGCCTTTGTAACGTCCTACTACAGTATGGATGTGGTCGCGCATGCGCTTGATAAGCAATTCCTTTGTCATTGGCACACGCCACTTACCCTGGAACATCCATGCAGGACACTGTGAATGCCACACCAGACAGTGACCAACAATGAACATATTGTTTGCCTCGCCGTAATCTACGAACTGGTCAGCCCACTTGAATTGAAACTGTCCCTCAACAGGCTGCAGTTCCTCACACTTCATACAGTTTTCTGCTACAATGCTGTTGAAATGCTTCTCTACCGCACCGAGAGCAGAGTGTATGCGCTGGTCTATCTGCCATGTATTCATGGCACCACCAATATAGAACTTATCCTTATAAGCATCCTTAAGGCCAACAGATTCCTGTGCGCTTGCACCAATAGCAACAAGCATCATCAGCGCTGAAATAATCTTTTTCATGAAATCAAAAATTACAATCTAAAAATTATGAATTATGCATTATGAATTAACTCGCGCTTCTATTTCCTTGTTTATCTCGTCTATCTTCTCATCTGTCAACTCATACTTAGAGATGATGAACATAGCAAGGAGAAGCAGTGCAGCAGGGATTACGCATACAAGCCACAGGATACCTTCCTGTGCGAGTGGAGTCTGCTCGATAGAGTCCTTATTGTATGCTACATAGCCGAGAACAGCAGGAGCAACAACGCCACCAAGTGTCATACCAGCCTTGAAGAAGATACCTGTCAAAGCATTAACGATACCTGCTATACGCTTGCCGCTGGTGTATTCACCGTAAGAGATAACCTCAGGAACGAGTGCCCACATATAACCTGTTGCAACAATGACACCTGTTGACTTAATGAACTGTGCCACATATACGAGCATCATGCTTGGATTCTCCATCTTTGCAATGAAGTAAAGCATTGCCATACCAATGATAGCGCATGAAAGGAAGATATAGAACATATTCTTCTTGCCTACAGCCTTCTTGATAGCAGGCACGAGAGGCATGAAGATGAACGAAGGAATAGAGCCAAGTCCCATGAAGAGAGACAGTTCTTCTGCCGTTCCATGCATGTTACTGTTGATGAAATATGCGCCAGCAGCATTACCTATTGACATCATTGCGAAGGCAGTGATGAAGAAGAAGGCGATGACACGCAGTGGACGGTTGGTAAGGAACTCCATCCAGAGGTCACTGACCTTTACATTCTCACTCTCTTTGGCATCCATCACGACGCGCTCCTTACACTGAGAGAAACAGAAGAAGAGAAGCAACATACCAACGATGGCATATATTGTCATCGTTGTGAACCATGCCTTAGGGTCCTTAGGAAGTCCTTCTGCCTCAACGGTAGTGAAATAAGCAATGAGCAGTGGCAATCCTGAACCAACGGCAAGACCACCGCAGTTTGCCATAAACATACGAACGGAGGTAAGGATGGTTATCTCGTCGGTATCACGTGTGAGTGATGAATTGAGAGCACCATAAGGTACATTGATGAAGGTATAGAGCAATGTCATTGCGATATATGTCACATAGGCATAGAGCAATGATGGTGCAAAGCCGTCATAGAAACAGAGTATGGCAAAGCCAGAAAGAGGAATACCTACATACACAAGGTATGCACGGTACTTACCAAGCTTAGGATTACTCTTGTCAATGAGTGCACCAACAATAGGGTCCCAGATAACGTTGGCAATGTTACCGACGGTAAACATCACCGATACGTCAACGGCATCAAGGCCGTAGATATCTGTGTAAAAGAACAACAGGTACATACATGTAACCTGGAAGATAAGATTCTGTGCTAAGTCACCGGAACCGAATCCTATGCGCTGTAGCCATGAAAGCTTGTAGAAGCCTTTTGTTTCGTTAGTGTTCATATTTTTTTGCCAATTCGTTAATTTGTTAATTTGCCAATTTTCCAACCTTGCTCTCTGTGCCAAAGAGATACTGTTTCTTATAGCCTCCAAAGTCAACGACAATCTTTTCAAACACGATGCCAGGATGCTTTGGCTCTATCTCAAGACGATGTGTACCCTCACCGTACATGCCGCCCTTTCCTACAGGAAGTTCCACAACGTTCTCTACGACACGTCGTGCGATGGTAGGATAGAATTCTGAATACATGTATGGTTGTCTGTCAACAAGGTTCTTATTGAAGTTCACAATCTTTGACTCTCCACCGTCGAGTGATACAGAATACTCCATACCGCCATGGTTCTCGAAGTCAAGTGTTGACTTAACCACTACGTGCACCTTTACGTTTGCAGGAGCGTTTTCTGGCAATGTAAAGAGATATTTCAGCGTTGCATGTCCGACAGGAACGGTGTATGGTGTCAATGCCACGCCACTTCTGGTACGTCCGAATGAAGGATATACCGTCCACTGACGCTCGTCGTCATTGCCTTTCATCACGATGTTAGCCTCATAGAAATGCTCTGCCTCCATGCTGACATATCCATCTGATGGTGTGAAGACCCAACCGCCAGGAACATTGTTGTCAACAATCTTTGTTTCAGGAAGCATTTCATGTGGGAAGGAATCGTTCCATGAAGTATAACCGATATGCTTCTGTATCATCATACCATCCCACTTGCCGTTTGCCACCTCTTTATTATACTGGCGACAGAGTATAGAGTCACGCATGAAGCATATATTTACCTTCTCTGCCCAACAGTTAGCGTCAGGATTATTGTTTGCGGCAAGATAATGATTCATTGCCTGTGCATAGTACATATCGCAAAGATTCGCCATCACCTGAACAGGGAAGAGCACCGTCTGACGATAGAAGTCGTGTGTTTCCTTAGGCAATTCAAGGAATATACGCAGTGCCTCTGCCTCAAGGCGCTGATAGTCATCAGCAACAGTCTTCCACTCACCTGTCTCTACGTTATATGTGTTACGGTCCATCATCTCTGGTGTGACACGACTCATATACTGACAGTTCTGGTTATATACCTTTGCTATCCTGTCCTTCAGGCAATCGCTTACGCTTGTGCCAAGATTCTGCACGAAGAACTCCTTAGTATGGTTAGTAACGTTCTGCAAAGTATATTCCTTTGGATTCCATGCCATATCCATGAACAGCTGAATAGGATACTCCATAGGCTTGAGGTCACCTACATTGAGAATCCACATCTTCTCAATGCCGAAATCATACGCAAGCTGCAGCTGTTCCATCATCTGCTGTGTCTGCGTTACATTGATGAACTTTGTATTACGTGGTGCTCCTACGTAATCCACATGGTAGTACAGTCCCCAACCGCCTTTATGCTGGCGTTCCTTAGCGTTAGGCACTCGGCGCACATTGCCCCAGTTATCATCACAGAGAAGCATGCAGACATCCTCTGGCACTCGCATGCCAGCATCATAATAGTCCTGCACCTCTTTATATAACGCCCACACCTGTGGCGTTTCCTTTGCAGGCTTGCCTGTTACATCTTTTATTATACGTCGCTGATTCTCCACAATATTCTCCAGAAGCTTTGTGTCAGCCTCAGCGCTCATTGCCTCATCACCATCACCGCGCATGCCGATGGTAACGACATCCTCAGTTCCCTTCATGCGTTCTATGCCCTCACGGAAGAAACGGTCAAGGTTTTTCTTGTTTGTATTATAGTTCCATGCGCCCCAATCCTTACGTTTACGTGCATACTCCTGATGGTTTCGCGCCATAGGCTCATGATGTGACGTACCCATTATGACGCCCATCTCGTCAGCAGTCTTTGAGTTCTCTGGATCATCAGCATAGAAAGCCCACTGCCACATAGCAGGCCAGCAGTAGTTTCCTTTAAGGCGAAGGATGAGTTCGAATACCTTTGCGTAGAAATTATGGTCGCCATAGTTTGTTCCGAAGGTTTTCTTCACCCATGTAGTGAGACATGGCGCCTCATCATTGAGGAAGATACCGCGCCAGCGCACTGCCGGTTCACCGTCGGTATATGAACCCTTCGTAACATAAACAGCCTCATGCTTTGCTATTGGCGCATCAGCCCAGTAATACCATGGTGAGACACCCATCTGACGACTCAATTCGTATATGCCATAGATAGTACCGCGGCGGTCACTGCCTGCGATTGTAATCTTACCGTCCTTGACATCAATGATGTACATCTCCGTCTTACCCTTCAGTTGCTTTGCGTAAGACTTTGTCGCAGGCACCTTTGTTACTGTTCCAACAACAATCTGTGCACTGCTCTCGTCATTGACGATGGTCACCTCACCACCGCAAACGGCCTTTATATCATTAACAAGATTACCAGCAGCAATGCCTACGCCCTTCTCATCTGAAGGACATACATATATTGCCACTTTACCATCCTTGTTCAGTTTCCAGTCACCGCCGTTGAAACTCACAAATGTTTCTGTAGCCTTAGCACTGATAGCAACGAGAACAAACAGAACTATTGTTATTAGGTTATGTAGTTTATTCATCTCGATATCGGTTTATTTCATTTTTGCTCCTGCAGCATTGTATTCGCCGTCTTTTCCTGTTACGATTACCTTGCCACCAGCAAATTTCTTTGTAGTTTTCTTGTTTGACACTTTCGCTGCAACGTTGTCTGTTGCCGTAGAGGCATCTACAAAGGTATATTTCAATGATACGACAGCGCCACTGCCACCGTCCTCACTGAAGATATTCAAAGCACGGAATTCATTCTCTCCCAGCTTTAATGATCTACCCGCAGGAACAGTAAACGTTAATGTCTTGCTGAATCCTGTTTCTGCAAGGTTGCATACAAGATAGGCCTTTCCTGCCTGAAAGAATCCGCCACGCACCTTACTACAATCGACTGCCTTGTCAAAATTCAGCACGAAGGTATTGTTATTCTCCAGCGTCAGGTCAGAGCTGTTATTCGCTGGTGTTGCGCTAACGAGTTCCGGTCCTGCTGTCAATGACCAACGCTTACAGAAGTTCCATATCTCCTGGTTTGTCATTACGCAGTTAGGGTCATTACTATGCCAGTGTCCTTTGCCAGGCAACTTGATATGAGCGACCTCTACTCCACCCTTTCCATTGAGATAGCGGTACATTGTAGCGCCACTGTTTGATCCCTTAGGATATGGAGTCACCACAACAGGCGTTGTACTACAGCCGTTATACTTTGCCCATGCCTCCACATGTGACATAACCGGTCCGTATGTACATACATCATCCGCATCACCATGGATATGAAGTATTGGCACTGGACGTGAACTTGACGTCACAGGACCACCCATGTTATATCCGCTGCATGGCGCGAAGGCTGCTATCTTGTCTGCTATCTTTGTCATGCAGTAGTATGTAAACATACCACCCATGGAGAAACCGCTGAGATATACCTTTGTCCTGTCGATATCATAGCGCTTTGCCATATCGTCAATGATGTCCGTTACGAAGTTTACATCCTTCATAGAACCAAGATCCCAACCACGTCTTCCGTCACCGCCAGCCAGTCCGTTAGGGTAAACGACGACGAACTTTGCTGTATCTGCTACAGCTTCGTAGTTTGCCTGATTCTTCTGATAGTTCATATCCTGCGCCATTCCGTGACAAGAGATGAGCAACGGACGCTTCTTTGGCAGGTTCTTTGGTGCATAAACGACCATTTCGCGATTTATTCCACCAGAAACGAGACTCACCGTCTCAGGTATTCCTGTACCCTGCTGCGCTGTCTCGTCGATGTTGAGAGTCTTTCCTGTAAGCAGTTCGTACATCTTTGCAGCATAGCGCTTACCGATAATACGATATCCCTCAGCAGTAAAGTGCAGTCCGTCACCACGGCAAGGACAACCCTTTGAAGATATGACGTAAGAGTTCTTCACATAGTTTGGTAACTGCGCGATGATGCTATTGTGTCCGTAGCACGCACCGCCTTCTGCCTGACCAACCATCTCGCCTGCGAGCAATGGTACTTCATCGGCATTGAGTTCCAGTTCGGTAATGATACGGTTATATATCTTCTGAACCTTACTCAGCCATGCCTGCTGACAGTTGTTTGACTCACCCTGATGCAACAGTATTCCCTTGATGACACCGGCCTTCTGTGCCTGCTTTGCCATATCAATGAGGCGGCGATAAGGATTCATGTCATAGTTCTTGCAGTAATTCACATACCAGTCAGCCTGATTATTCCAGTATCCTGGCTTGCTTATCTCGTCCTCATCAAAGAGTTCTATCGGTGCTCCACCCACAGCAACGTGCACTACACCGATCTTTATATCCTCTGGAAGATTATCTATCAGCGTACGACCGAAGTAGTCGGCTGGCGTAAGACCCGTATTCTCACGGCAGAGCGGTGGCGTAGCCACATACCAACGTCCTTTTGTTCTACTAAGACTAGGCATATCCACGCAAGACATCATTCTGAAACGTGTGCCAGGGCTGACACGGTCCTGGTCTTCTATTGCTGCATTGCCCTCCATGTTTGACTGTCCGAAGCAGAGGAAGACGTACAGATTAGGATCCATTGGCGTAACGGCAGCTTTCGCACCGAGTATTGTCATCATTGCGATGAACAACATTGTTAATTTCTTTTTCATTGTGTTTTTATGGTTTTTGTTATTCTTACATTACTCAAATTGTTACTTCACCAGTCTCACTTCGTATATCTCGCCTACCTGTCGTCCTTTCTTTGCAACGAACTTCACACGAACCTGTGTCTTTCCCTCAAGGGCGTTGGCAGGAATGGCATAAGTCTCGTACTTCCACTGTGAGCTGCGCCATTTCTTTGAGTTATTAACTGATGTGACGAGGACATCATCCACGAACAAGTCATACTCACACGTACGCCATTCGTCTTGTCCCCAGTATCTTACACGTATGCTAAGATTCTTCTCTCCCTTTGTCTGCATGAGGTAACTGAATGACGATCCATTGCGGGCGTCACGGAAAGGCACATCATTAGTGATACCCTTATTGCTGTTACCCTCTATCTCCATGAAGTGATCGCTCTCTGGCTGCTGTTCGCCTGGCTGCACCTTGTCGGTAGTACGTTCCTCAAGTGCCAGACGTTCCTTCTCTTCCTGCTCCAGCTTTGCCATATACTCCTTATAAGAGTTGCTGCTGAGCGCAAGCCAATAGAGCATATAACGGCTGTCATGTATCTCAAAGAACGGCTGCAACTCGCCCTCAATCTTATTCTCCATGCGTGTCTTCAGCATGAAATGCAATGGCTTTCCCTCAATAGGCACGAGGTCATTAGCGATATCCTCCACCTCGTTTGCTATGAGATATGGTGCTTTGTCAACAGGCAGCTTACGACCAACGGCGAGCTGTCCGAAGCGGCTGTCATCAGCAAGCAGGCGCGCCAGGTCTTCGTTACCAGTCTTCATACCGAGTGCTATTGGTCCATACATGATGCAGACATACTGCGGTACGTTTGGCATGTGTTCTATAGAGCCATGCATTGGGAAACGAATCTCCACCACATCACCCTTCTTCCACTTACGGTTCACGTCAACGAAGGAACCTGGATTAGCGGTTACCGCTACAGGCTTGCCGTTTACCATCACAGCGAACTCACCCTTACGAACCCATGAAGGGAAACGCAGACGCAGAGTAAACTGTTTCTTACCCTTTGCTATCGTTATCTTACTCGTCTCAGCATAAGGGAACATCGTCTCCTGACGCAACACTACGCCCGTCTCTTTCCAGTTCAGTTCCGAAGCGGCATAGAGATTAACGCTCAACTGACTATTATCTGCATTATGCGTATATATAAACTGTCCGTACTTACCATGGTTCTCCATGCCCGTACCTACACAGCACCACATTGCCTCATTAGGAACAGAGTAGTTGCGGTAATGTCTTGGACGCAGAGAAGTGAAATATACATATCCGCCATGCTCTGGATGCTGAGAGGAAAGGATATGGTTGAACGTAGCCCTCTCGTAGAAATCAGCATACAATGCGTTATCTGGATGCATACGGAAGAGGTCTTCCGTCAGCTTAAGCATGTTATTCGTGTTACAAGACTCCAGTCCGTCAATATCCTGAGTCCAGTCAATACTTGACTCCTTACTAGGGAAATGCTCACGTCTGCTATTGCCACCAACAGCCACACTGCGACGGTTCACCACCTCATCCCAGAAATATTCACTCGCCTCTTGGTAGTCCTTGTCATTGGCAAGTTCTGCAACACGTGCAAAACCTATGACCTTTGGCACCTGTGTATTGGCATGTCTATTATCCAGGAACTCACCTTTGTGCTCCTTCATAGGGTTAAGAAGCCACTTATGCGAGAATCTCTTTGCCGCCTCAAGGTATTTCTTGTCTCCAGTGATAACATAAGCGTCAGCTATCACCTCATTGATGCCGCCGTGTTCTTCGCCAAGCATCTGCTCCATCTGTGCATCCGTAAGGCCGCTTGTGATATCTATCGCCCAGTCACAGAATCCCAGATACAGTTCCTTCGCCTTTTCATTGCCGCAATACAGCCATGCGTCACGCAGTCCGGCGTATGTCTTATGCACGTTATACCACGCCACCCATGTGCCACGATAAGGTCCGAAGTCACCTTTCTTGAATGCTGTCCACATTCTATCGCTGCCTGGTACGCCACCAACGTATCCCTTTCCCCATGCAGGGTGGTTCTTGGCGTTAGCCTCAGCACATTCTGCCAGTTCATTGATGATATATTCCATACGCTCCTTGCACTCCTTGTTGCCAGTAGCGGCATTCAGTGCCAGCGCCGTGATATAATGTCCTCCCACATGTCCGTCAAGTCCATCCCAGTTAGGATAGCTCTTTGCCTTTGGTGTCAGTCCAGCCTCTTTGCGGTATGGTGCCAACAGTCTGTCGCAGTCATACTGCAGCAGTGTCTTTATATTCACATCACAGGCATGCTTCAATGGTCCATCAAGGAGCGTTACCTGTCCAAGAGGGAACTCATTAGGATACAATTTATCCTGTGCCTGGCCCGTCATAGCAAGCGAAGCAAAGAAAAATATCAGCGAACGTAATTTCATTTCTTGAGGTCGTTTAGTTTTAGGATTATTGTTTAAGCGTCTTGTTTTTCAAAACCCATGCAAAGGTATATACTTTCCTTCGTTTTTCGCGCATTTCCATAAATATATATACGCGCATGAGACAATATTACAACATTCTGCTTACATAACATAAACAAAAAACATGGGTACCAAGAGCGTTTTTCTCTTTAGTACCCATGTTTTATTATTGTATCATTATTTATCTCGCGCTAATCTTCACAGCTTTTCCCGCAGTAACATTAATCTCGTATTCCTTTACTGCCAGTTCATCGTATGACTTGACGAGCGTTCCGACATTGATATTTTCCTTTGTGCGGAGTCGCAGCACGCCGTCGTGCGATGGCACGATAGTCGCCGAAGCGAGTTTGCCATCCTTCCATTCCTCGCTCACCTCATAGCCACCGCGTGCCTTAAGGCCTGCTATGCTACCCTGCTTCCACACGTCAGGAAGTGCTGGCAACAGGTGTATCGTTGTCATGCCGTTGTCCTTATCGTCAGATACGACATAGGAAGACTGCATCAACATCTCCGCAATGCCTGCGGTAACGCCGAAGTTTCCGTCAATCTGGAAAGGCGGATGGGCGTCAAACATATTAGGGAAGGTGCGGCCATCAGGATGGTTGTGTATGTCTTCGTTGGTCTCTGACGGCAACAGTCGCAGCATATTGCTGATGATAGTGAAGGCATGATTGCCATCGAGCATACGCGCCCAGAAGTTTGTCTTCCAGCCAAGGCTCCATCCTGTTGCCTGATCGCCGCGCTGATGCAGGGTCACTCCCGCTGCCTTCCACAGATCAGGGGTTGCGAATGGTGATATCTGAGCAGAAGGATAGAGTCCGTAGAGCTGTGAGATATGTCGGTGTTCGTCCTTAGGATTGTCCATATCCTCACGCCATTCCTGCAACTGTCCGTACTGTCCCACCTTCATCTTTGGCAGCATGGCGATAGCCTTCTCCAGTTTCTTCTGGTAGTCCTTATCCACATCAAGCACCATAGCGGCACGCAGTGCCTGGTTGAGTGCGTCAAAGGCTATCTGGTTGTCCATCGTACAGCCAGCTGTCACGTTGCTCTTCTTGCCCTTTCCGCCATGTTCCGGACTGACAGAAGGCACAACGAGCAGTTCACCGTCCTTCTCCACCATGTAGTCAAGATAGAAATCAGCAGCACCCTTTAACACAGGATAATACTCTTTGAGGAAATCCTTGTCGAGAGTGTACAGATAGTGTTCCCAGAGGTGTGTTGCCAACCATGCACCACCATTAGGGAAGATACCCCATGCAGCACCATCCACAGGTCCGGCGATACGCCATAGGTCGGTATTGTGATGCGCCATCCAGCCACGACAGCCATACATATCATGCGCTGTCTTTGCTCCTGTGACGCTGAGGTCCTTAACCATAGAGAATAGTGGCTCTGCCGTCTCGGAGAGGTTACAAACCTCGGCTGGCCAATAGTTCATCTCAGCGTTGATATTGATGGTGTATTTACTGTCCCAAGGTGCATTCAGCTTGTCATTCCACACGCCCTGCAGGTTTGCTGGTTGTCCTCCTGGCTGTGATGATGAGATAAGGAGGTAACGACCGTAGTTGAACAGCAGGCTTACCATACCATAGTCATCAGATCCATAGAACTTATCCAGTCGCTGACTTGTTGGCATTGCGGCATTGGCACCATTGCTCAGCGACAGCGAGGTACGGAAATACTGCTGCTGGTACTTTTCTATATGGCGCTTCTTCATCTGGTCTAACGAGAGAGAGGCAACGCCCTTGAAGTATTGTGCATTCCTTGCAGCGGCATCTCCGCTAACGTCTTTATAGTCAACATAATTCGTTGCTGCTGAGATGATAATGGTAGCAACCTGTGCATTCTCTACCATTACCTTTCCGTCCTTCACGGACACTTTTCCATCGGCAGTAACCTGTGCCTGCACCTGTGCCTTGAGAGCGGATTTTATTCCCTCATGGTCAACGCCATCGATGACGGAGGTAAGCATGGCGCTACCGCCATTCTTTGCGTTCTTGCCTGAAGCGCTGAGCAGCTTGCTGTCATTGACGTGGCGCAGCTGACAGTCATGACCCGCAACAAACGACAATGCGCCTTTCTTGCCTGCCATCAGGCGCACTACGATGACGCCATCGGCAAGCGAGGCGTATGTCTCACGACTGTAATTAACGCCGTTATTCTTATAGGTGACCTTTGATATCGCTGTGGAGAGGTCGAGCTCCCTGCGGTAGTCGGTCACGTTCTTATGTCCGAAGTCGAGCTTCAACGAACCTACTGTGAGGTATTTCTGTCCGTGTGGTCCCTTGATGAACTCCTTATTTATAATATTCTCTGCCTCTTTCTCCTTACCATCGAAGATAAGGCTGCGCACTTCGTTGAGGTAATAGATGGATGTCTTACTGTCATTGTCGTGTGGACCACCACTCCAGAAGGTATCTTCGTTGAGTTGTATCTCTTCCGTCTCTGTTCCACCGAACACCATTGCGCCCAGATGGCTGTTGCCAATAGGCAGTGCCTCCAGCCATATCTTGGCAGGAGAGTCATACCACATAATGTCATTAACATTTGCCTTACGCGAAGGTGCGGCAGCATTCGCCATGAGGGTAACCATGGCCAATAGTAAAAAGATTGCGAATCGTTTAGGATTTGTCATAATTTATTGATTTGGGATTTATATCAGCGCTTTTAGCTTGCGGTTGCAAATTTAGTAAAAAATATTTATTTACGCAAGAAAAAGGCACAATGAGACATAATTATATTTTTTATGAAACGTATATATTATATAAGGTACGCGAATAATAAGTAATTTTGCACTCAAACAAATACAAATTCCCAAATCATGAAAAGATTTTTACTAACACTGACAATGGGCATTGCCGCCCTCATCAACACCAATGCTGCACCTCTCACGCTGAAGATTACAACAGAAGAGAAACAGACCATCACGGGGTTCGGCGCTGCTTCACTTGAGAACCTGATGCGTCCTACACAGGATGCAACCATCATCCGCAAAGCATTCAACAAGACCTCGGTAATAGGTCTTAACATCCTCCGCATGGAGATGTCGCCAAACATGGAGGGCGACGTCAACGTTGGATGGGATACTCCATACGACTGGAAAGGTCAGGTGACGGACGTAAAGGCAGCAATCGGCTGTGGCGCGATAGTTTTCGCTACACCATGGTCTCCAGCAGCAGAACTGAAGACAAATGGTAGTGCTCAGGGCGGTAACGATGAGAGCAAGCCTGAATCAGAAAGAGTTAGGGCAACGCTGAAATATCCTGAGAAGTTGTTCCCTTGGTTCAATAAATTCATGGATTATATGCGTTCGCAGGGCGCACCGGTGAAGTATGTCTCTTTCCAGAACGAGCCTGACTGGTGGGTAAACTATAGCGGTTGTCTTTACAGCCCTGAACAGATGTATAACGTCATCAAGGACAACATCAAGTCTCTTGACCGCTCACATGGTGAGAAGTTCATCGCCGGAGAACCTCTCGGCTTTAATACGGACTACTTTCATCGCTTGCTCAACGACCCAGAGGTGAATGCACAGTGCGACGTACTGGCAGGACACGTGTATGGCAGCTATGACTGCAAGAAGAATATCGCTACCCTTCGTTCATGGGCGCCTGACAAGGAGATATGGATGACGGAGCATTCCGTAAGCAGCGAATACCGCCATATCCCTTCATGGCATGAGGAACTGGACTTCGCAGAGGACGTTAACGAGTGTCTTATCAACGGTTGTAACGCTTACATCTACTGGTATCTCTGCAAGGACTTCGGTTTTATCTACGACGGTACGAAGTATGATCAGTCGGCATGTCCTGGTGCCGATAATCTCAAGCGTGGAGACATTCTCAATCGTGGACGTATCATGGGACAGTTTGCGCGTAACCTGAAGGGCGCAACGCTCCTCAAGACTTCGTTCTCACTGCCTGACGGCACCAAGCCTGCTACGCCTGGCGTCAATCAGCGTTTCGAGACATCGGTATTCAAGAAGGGTGACTCGCTCATCGTGAACGTCATCGACACTCTCCCATCAAGCTACGAGATAAAGATGGTGATGCCAGCGAAGTTCGTCGTGAAGAGTCTGGAGCGAATACAATCTACTGAGGGAAACATCTACGTCAAGGACAATCCTGTAATAGAGCCTGAACTGTCAGAATACACCTTCGCCGTACCAGGACGTAGCTTCACTACCTTCATTTTCAAGGTCGAAGACGCTGACTGTGCCGAAGGAATCGAGATAGACGAACAGTTCAACGAACCATTCAGCGATGAGTATTTCAACATCAGCGGACAGCGTATAAACAAGCCTTCGCAGGGCATGTATATTTGGAACAAAAAGAAGTACGCACAGTAAAATCAAAGTGTCACCGATTTTCGTGTTTCGGTGACACTTTGACAAAATAACGACACTTTTGCTAACGCAAAATCTTAACAAGTGTTAATTATACCCTAGTTCTGTAATCGTTGCACGATTACAGTGTAAAAGTGCCACGATTACCATGTAAAAGTTATACGATTACACGGTAATTGTGGCACTTTCATTTTGTCAAAACA
>JAGHTW010000092.1 GCA_018065145.1 Candidatus Prevotella equi | reverse complement strand
ATAGGACAGATGATGGAACCAGTGGCATTGCCACCGCAGCGCCCACGCCGTACCGATGAGGAGGTAAGAGAACAGTGCCCATGGGCTACTACGGGACGAAGAGTTTCGCGAAAGCCTAACATCATAACCTCTCTGGAACTGAAGCCGGAAGCGATGGAAGCGAACAACCTTCATTTGCAGGAGAAATACAAAACGATAAGGGACAACGAGGTGAGATATGAGACACAGATGTGTGAGGATGCAGAATACCTTGTGGTAGCCTTCGGCAGTGCGGCGCGAATAGCAGAGAGTGCTATCAGGGAAATGCGCGCCGACGGAATAAAGGCAGGACTCTTCAGACCTATTACCGTGTGGCCTTTCCCAGAAAAAGAACTGCGCGAGGTGGCTAAGGGAAAGAAATTCATACTCGTGGCAGAAATCAATGCCGGACAGATGATACAGGATGTGCGACTGAGTGTTGGCGATAGCATAGCAGTGCATCACTACGGACGTCTTGGAGGCATGGTGCCAGAACCGAAGGAGATAATTGATACCGTAAAGAACCTAATGAAATAAAACAATGACTGAAGATATAAAGCGAGAAGAGAACATAGTATATAAGAAGCCAACGTTGATGAATGACACCCCGATGCACTACTGTCCGGGTTGCAGTCACGGCGTGGTACACAAACTCATAGCAGAGATAATAGAGGAAATGGGTATGACGGAGAAGACTGTTGCCATCAGTCCGGTGGGCTGCGCAGTCTTTGCATATAACTATCTTGACATCGACTGGCAGGAAGCCGCACACGGACGTGCCCCTGCTCTTGCTACGGCGGTGAAGCGACTGTGGCCAGAACATCTAGTATTCACATACCAGGGCGACGGTGACATGGCGAGTATCGGAGCCTGTGAGACCATACATGCCCTCAACAGAGGTGAGAATATCTGCATGATACTTATCAATAACTCCATCTATGGCATGACGGGCGGTCAGATGGCGCCTACTACTCTCGTCGGACAAAAGACATCAACGTGTCCTTATGGTCGCGAACCAGAGATTCACGGCTATCCACTTAGCGTCACAAAGCTTGCTGCAGAGCTTGAGGGTACATGCTACGTCACACGACAGACCGTTGACACCGTGGCTGCGATACGCAAGACGAAGGCGGCACTTCGCAAGGCTTTCGAATACTCTATGGACAAGCGCGGCAGCTCACTCGTAGAGATAATATCAACATGCAGCAGCGGATGGAAGCTGTCACCATCAAAGGCAAACGAATGGATGCGTGAGAATGTATTGCCACTATATCCTGTTGGCGACTTAAAGAATACACCTAATATATAATAAGCAATGAAGAAAGAAATCCTTATAAGCGGCTTTGGCGGTCAGGGCGTCCTGTCAATGGGTAAGATACTCGCCTATGGCGCCTTGATGGAGGGCAAGCAGGTGACATGGATGCCTGCATACGGACCAGAACAGCGTGGCGGTACGGCAAACGTAACGGTTGTTGTAAGCGATAACCACATAGCATCACCAATATTGAGCCGTTACGATGTTGTCGTAGCCCTCAACCAGCCATCACTCAATAAGTTTGAGGACAAGGTTAATCCCGGCGGCATACTAATCTATGAGAGTGACAGCATCAACCAACCGCCTACACGTACCGATATACATACATACCAGATAAACGCAATAGACAAGGCTGCCGAGCTTAACAACGCCAAGACGTTCAACATGATCATACTTGGTGCACTGCTCAAGGCATGCC
This sequence comes from Candidatus Prevotella equi, assembly GCA_018065145.1. Lineage (GTDB taxonomy): Bacteria > Bacteroidota > Bacteroidia > Bacteroidales > Bacteroidaceae > Prevotella > Prevotella equi. The sequence continues at coordinate 2,723 of JAGHTW010000092.1, read as the reverse complement.
CTGTCATCAGCAAAGACGGATTAGAGAAGTCTCTTACCAAGTCTTTGCCACAACGTTATCACCACCTCATACATGCAAACATGCAGGCTGTGAGTGTTGGACAGGATAGTCTCGTTAGCTCTTGTTGTTAGGTCGTCTCAGTACTTGGGCACGATTACTCCAGTACTTGGGCACGATTACTGCAGTACTATATAAAGAATACTCCAGTACTTGGGCTAAGTACTGGAGTATTCTTTATAGGATTGTGCTGCTATTGTTTTGCGGTGAAAAACCTTTAGTGTTCTTCGAAGATTGTCTTGTCGATAAGATTGTTGGCTATGGCATAGATGGTGAGACCGGCAAGGGAGTGTATCTGCAGTTTCTTTGCGATGTTTCGGCGGTGGGTAATGACGGTGTTAGGAGAGATAAACAGACGGTTTGCTATCTCCTTGTTTGACATTCCCTGCACGAGGCAGATGATGATGTCCTTCTCGCGCTGCGATATTGCCTCGCCATTGTCCGCACTCTTAATGATGTCTGAGATGCGCGCGGTCACGTCGGCGTTCTTCATCTTCTCCTCCATTATCCTGATGGCAGGCACGAAGAGTATCTCCTCCACGTTGCTGTGGTTGCTGAGCCATTCCTCATTATTATATATGTCATAGAGAGTATCTGTCAGTTGATGGTTGGTGAGACCGTCCTGTGGCAGATACTTTATTATGATGTTCTTCAGTTCCTGGAACTTTCCCTTTGTGTCGCTGTGGTGGCGCGCAAAGGTATCCACGTTATAGTTGTTCATCTGTTCGCCACGAAGGAGAGACTCTACGTATGGGAACAATGTCTTCTCTTCGTACTTCATGTGCAACTGTATGTCGTGGGCATATTCATCGTAAAGCCTTAGGATGAACATGTCCATCTTGTTCTTGAAGTTAAGTGATTCCTCCAGTTTCTTTCGTATTGCCGGCAACTGGAAATCGAGGAAGTAACTGTGCGATGCACGCAGATAACCCAGCAGCGTTCGTGCTGAGATACGGTCGTCAGCCTCTTTTGGCGTGTAGTCGTTTATAAGGAAATTGACGACCGTAAGGAACGTATATGTGTCAACGCCCTGTTCATTACACACCTCTTCAACGCTCTTGTCACCAAATCCCAGTTGTATGCCGAAGGCGCTGAGGCCCTGCAGCATGCTGTAATTGTCGCTGATGAGGTCGATCATCTTGTCGCTTGCCTCGTAAAGTTTTATTCTCTTCATCACGTTTGTTGTTTATTCCGACGACAAAGGTACGCTTTTTTGTCCTTGCTGGCAATACCTAATTGTTAGTATTAACATTTCTTATGTAAAAGGCGTTAATAATTTCTTGGTATCGCCATAATGCTTTGTTAGTATGATGCGTATGGTTGGCAGAATAGTTTACCGCATTATGAGTATTGTGGCAATGGAAGAATGTGTGTAATTTTGCAGAAAAATTGACTATACACTTATGAAAAACCTTTACATCACTGCCGCCTTGCTGATGAGTTACCTTGCTATTGAGGCTCATGAGTTTGGCTTGGAATATACGACAGAGCTGCAGACGAACTTCAAGGAGTGTAACTTTGTAAACCACCTGCGACTAAACGCTGAGATAACGTTGTCGGATAAGGTGTCGCTGGAGGCTTCAACGATAAGCCTGGCAAAGACAAGCGAAGAGCGATTGCTTGATGACCTGCAGTTTTTCTCAAACATTGAGGACGAGAATCTGCCCATTTCCATTGCTGTGCTTGGCGTCAACTGGCAGATAAACGATAAGCATCGACTCTTTGCGGGCATAAGAAACATGAACGAGGATTACTTCGTCAGCCCAGTTACATCGCTGTTTACCAATAGTTCCAGCGGTGTCTATCCTACCATTGGTGCCAACTACCCGATAGCCAACTTCCCTGTGGCATCGGTGGGAATACACTATAGTTACGACAACGGACCCGTCAATGTGCAGGCATCATTGTATAACGGTGTAGGATATAACGAATTCACCGGTCGCTATAATGTCTTCCGCGTATGTCCTAACAGCGATGGCGTGTTCGGATTGGCACAGGTAGAGTACAAGCATAAGGGAGGCAGTTACTTTGGCGGTGCTTCCGTGCGATATGGTGACTATGTGTTTGATGAGGAAAAGGAGTTTGGTAGTGCTATCTGGGCATACACCGAACAGGAAATAAACAATCGCCTGTCGCTCATCGGTGGTTATTCGCATGCCTTCGGAACGTCTTTATGTACCGACTTTATAGGAATGGGCGGTAAATACTCCTTCGCGAAATGTGAGTTGGGACTATTTACCGACGTAGCCTTCTTCCATGGCGTAACAGAATGGGCATCAGAACTGACATGTAAGATAAACCTCACAAAGCACGTGTTCCTTCAACCAACCATCCACGCCATCATGACAGGTGGCGACTTCGGCTCCGTAGCCATGATGCGCTTAGGCGTAAGACTGTAATGTTTATGCGCAATAGGGATTTCCGTTGCTCTTGTAGGGATATTACTTTTCTGTATAGGGATAATTCTTTTGGTGGATAAAAACGTTGTCGTAACTTTGCACTCAGAAATCAGAAATAGTTCTGATGACAACAAAAACAAGAAAAGAATTATGAAAAAGTTTATATTCAGCATGATTACCATTATGGTTTTTGGTACAACAACATCGTTCGGTCGTTCTAACTCTCCTATTATAATAAAGGAGAAGCCACACATGGAGGCAGTAATG
>JAGHTW010000042.1 GCA_018065145.1 Candidatus Prevotella equi | reverse complement strand
CTATGGCAATGTCTATCCTCAAGACTATCTCTGGCACAGGTACACTCGCTGAGATGTATTCTATTGACTTCCCAGAGGATATCTGCATCATCGGTCACTCTGGCTCAGGCGACTTCGACATTTCTCAGGCAAAGAAGCCTACAATGAAGATTGTTCCAGTATTCCACGGCAAGGCAGGTGGTGGCTACCTCACACAGTTCTATCCACCAACAGGTGACGTGACATATCTTGGTATCACTCAAGACAAGAACGGTAAGTTCAAGTTCGTTGTAGCAGAGGGTGTTAACCAGGAGGGTGAGATATTCACATTCGGCGATACAAACATGCGTACTAAGTTCTCTATCCCATGCCGCGAGTTCTGTAACAAGTGGTCTGAGGCAGGTCCTACACACCACATGGCAGCTGCCGTTGGCCGTCACATTGACACTATCCTCAAGGTTGCAAAGATCATGGATGTGGAAGTAGATATCGTTTGTAGATAGTTCATAGTTCATAGTTCATAGTTCATAATTCATAGTTCATAGTTATATTATGGCAAAAAGTTCTTTAAAATCAACGATTGCGGTATCGTTGAATAACTATCTTGACGCTGGTGCTATCGTAGCAGGTGCATCTGGCTTGACCTTGTGGCAGAACTATCTTGGTCTGTCAGAAAGTAATCTCGGATGGCTGAACGCACTCAGTGCTAATGCTATGGGCGCTGCTATCGGTGCCATCATCGGCGGATTCCTTGCAGACAAGTACGGACGTAAGTTCATCTTCACCTATAACCTTATTGTATATATGGTGGGTGTGCTTCTTATCATGTTCTCAATGAATTTCCCTATGCTCCTTGCCGGCTTCCTCGTGACAGGTATCTCTGTTGGCGTTGGTGTGCCAGCATCATGGACATACATTTCTGAGAGTTCTGAGGTAAACAACCGTGGACGAAACATCTGTATCTCACAGATGTCTTGGGGCATCGGACCTCTCTGCGTACTGTTCTTCGGTATGCTTCTTGCTCCGGGCGGTTACCTCTACGGACTGGTAGAGAGCATCGCAGACATCTTCGTTGGTGCCAGCGCAGCAAAGGAGGCAATAGAGGTGTTCAGTTCACGTGTAGTGTTCTTCACTCTCTTCGTTATTGCCTTCATTGCATGGAATCTCCAGCGCCAGCTTGAAGAGAGCGCAGAGTTTACAGCAAACAAAGCTGCAGAGAAGGAAGAAGACAACAGCCTTATGCACGCCTTCGCTGTATTGTTCTCCAACAAGGTTGCAGTGAAGACCGTAGCATTCCTTGCTGCTATCTACCTCACATGGAACCTAGTAGCATCTGTAATGGGATTCTTCCAGCCACATATCTATGAGACAGCAGGCAACCTCAGTAACGAGGAAGCCAACATGCTCTCTTGCATCAGCTGGCTTATCGTAGTGCTCACAACATTCTGTATCTCTCCACTCGTTGACAAGATGGCTCACAGAATATTCTATGTAGCTGGTCTTGTGTCTGCATTGGCTGCTTGGGGTATCATCATCTGGCAGGACGACCTCGTTGCGGCAGGTGTCAGTGGCACAACAATCCTTTGGTTATTCACTATCCTCTGGGGTTTCAACAACGGTTGCTCAGTACAGATATTCTACGCACTGTGGGGTTCAGAACTCTTCCCTGCTAAGTTCCGCGCAGGTGCTCAGGGTCTGATGTTCTTCATCGTTCGTGGCCTCTCTGCTGCATGGGGACTTGCCTTTACCTACATTTACGCAGGTGGCGAAGGCTTCGTTGTAGCAGCTTGCTGTATGGTTGGACTCCTCGTCGTTTCTCTCGTTGTTGGTCTTATCGGCATGCCAAATACTCGTGGCAAGAGTCTTGAGACAATAACAAAGGAACGCTACGGAGATAACTATTAATTTTTCAGGAAGTCAAAGGAAGTTAAGGGGAGTTATCGCTCCTACGTCGCTAAGAAGTTAAAGGACATTACCTCCACTCATGAAATGCAGAACTATTGTCCTTTAACTTCCCATAACTCCCTCTAACTTCCCTTAACTTCTATATAAGACTCTCCCAATCACTGTGAAAATCATAACAAAAGTATTATCAATGCTCCTTATTGCCACTGCACTCACTGGGTGCGGCGGTAATAAGGAGCGTTTCGTTCCTAAGTCTCTCGAAGACCTTAGGGGACATACCGTTGCTGCAAACTCCGGTACTACACAGGAGAAGATAGCACGCATGTGTACAGAAAAAGAGAATGTGCAGTGTCTGCCTGGCGGACTTGATGCACTTGTAGCATTGGACGCTGGACAGTGCGACGTAGCATTGATAGAACGTGCCAACATGTTCTCCGATGACTTCCAACGCATGGCACTGGAAGAGGCGTTCACCGACTCTACCACACAGGAGCCATTGGCATGCGCCATGCGTAAGGATGAGATAGCACTCCAGTCGGAGTTCACTCTCTTCTTCGAACAGTTGGAGGCTTCAGGCAAACTTGCGGAAATCAAGTCACGTTGGCTTAACCCACTGCTGACGGACAATACCAAGAAGGTGGTGATACGCCAGAAGGATGTTCCTACCACAGGCAAGCGCATCCTTCATATCGGTTCTGACTATTCTTATCCGCCTTATACCATTACTGTCAACGCAGAGAAAACCGGTTACGAGGTAGAGCTGTGGCAACGCTTCTGCATAGAAAAAGGCTACGGACTCGTTTGCGACGTATATACCTTCGATGCACTCCTTCCTGCTCTTCAATCCGGTAAGATAGACATCATCGCTGCCGGCATGAGCGTAACGCCAGACCGCGAGAAGATGGTGCTCTTCACACCGGCTGATGACTATTCCGTCACTACTTGTCTCATTCGCAAGGAGGGCGCTGTCAGCAACAAGGGATTCTTTGAGTCCGTCAAGGAAAGCTTCGACCGTTCACTCGTGCAGCAGAATCGTTGGACGATGATTGTTGATGGTTTCTGGACTACGATATGGATATTCCTTGGTTCACTCATCCTTGGCATACTTATCGGAGCCTTTATCAGCTACATGCAGATGAGTAACTACTGGATAGTACGCATCACCGCCAACTGTTATATCGACCTTATGCGCAATATCCCTATCCTGGTATTGCTTCTTGTGATGTATTACATCATCCTTGCCAATAGCGGACTCTCTGCCATGTCGGTAGCCATCATTGCCTCAGCCATGAACTTCGGTGCCTACATTGCAGTGATGTTCACCACTGGCATCAAGGCGGTTGACAACGGACAGCGCGAGGCTGGTCTCGCACTTGGCCTCACACCTTTCAAGACCTTCACTTACATCATCGCACCACAGGCAGCCCGTCACATCATTCCGGTATTCCAAGGCGAAGCCATTTCCCTTCTTAAAGGAACGTCAATCGTTGGTTATATCTCCATCGTTGACCTCACCAAGGCATCAGACCTGATACGTAATGCGAGCTTTGAAGCATTCTTCCCACTCATCTTTGTCACTGTCATATACTTTGTCTTGGCATGGATGCTGGGAAAATCCCTTGACCTGTTGTTAAAGAAAATACAGAAGTAAAGTATGATCACAATAAAGAACCTGTGCAAGACCTTCCAGATGCCTGACGGCAATAAGCTGGAGGTGCTGAAGGATATAAACTGCGAGATAGAAAAAGGAGAGGTGATAAGCATCATCGGACCTTCGGGAACCGGTAAGAGCACCTTTCTCAGATGCCTCAACGCCATTGACCCTGCTACCAGCGGAGAGATAATCTTCAATGGTGAGGACATCATGGCAAAGAACGTAAAGATAGACAAAGTGCGCCAGAAAATGGGCATGGTGTTCCAGAACTTCAACCTCTTCGACCACATGACAGTATTGGAAAACGTCACCTTCGGACCTATTCGACTGCTCGGAAAAGACAAGAAAGAAGCTGAGGACGAAGGCATGGAACTGCTGCACATGGTAGGCCTGGAAGAGAAAGCAGACGTAATGCCACGCAACCTCTCCGGCGGACAGAAGCAGCGTGTGGCAATAGCACGTTGCCTCAGCATGAAGCCAGACTGCATACTTTTCGACGAGCCTACATCAGCACTTGACCCTACAATGGTCAGCGAGGTACTCAGCGTTATCCGTCAGCTTGCAAAGCAAGGCATGACAATGCTTATCGTCACTCACGAGATGAAGTTTGCGAAAGACGTCAGCACACGAATCTTCTTCATGTACGGTGGTAACATCTACGAAGAAGGCACACCTGACCAAATCTTCAACAACCCTCAGAAAGAGGTGACACAGAACTTCATCGGTCGCATACGTTCCTTTAACTTTACGCTGACAAACAAGGAAGGCGCAGAGTACGACAAGCATAGCAACGACCTTAATGAGTTCTCCATGAAGTATGGTTTCGCTAACTCTTACTACAAGCTCCAGACTATCATTGACGAGGTATCAGTGCACATGTGCGACTGGAACGGCCCTATTGATATCAATGTGGCATACAGCGAGTTGGACTACTCTATCACAATGCAATTCTTGATGCATGGACAGACAACGCCTGTACTGAAAGAAGGTGATGACAACCGTATCACACAGTCTATCTTCTCAGGCATCTGCGACAACGTCACAGAGACAATGAAACCCGAAGGCAGTCTGCTGACATGTAAGATTAGCATATAAAACAGCAACTTTGTACTACCAATGAAGAAGATACTCTTTGTCTGCCACGGAAATATTTGCAGAAGTCCTATGGCAGAATTTGTAATGAAGAAACTTGTAGCAGAAACAGGACTGGAAGATCAATTCGAGATTGCATCTGCAGCAACGAGTACCGAAGAACTGGGCAATAGCGTCTATCCTCCGGCAAAACGCAAGTTGGCGGAGCATGGCATATCATGCGAAGGGAAGCGTGCACGACAACTGACGCGAAAGGATTATGACTACTACGACCTGCTGATAGGCATGGATAGTTATAACATCCGCAACATGGAACGTATGTGTGGCGGCGACCCAGAGAACAAGATACACATGCTGTTGGACTACACTAACCGCCCTGGCGATGTAGCAGATCCTTGGTACACAGGCAATTTTGATGCTACATGGCGAGACTGCATGGAGGGTTGCAAGGCATTATTGAACACAGAAATGTAAAGTTTTACGTTTTTTTCTTTGTCGTTTAAGAAAAAAACTGTATTTTTGCAAAATTAATAATCTACAAGAAACTTTAATCAACTAATTTATCAAATTATGGCAAGTATATTGGATGGTCGCCCAGGACTGAAGGCCGTGGTGGACCAGATTGCTGAGGTTACCGGCTACCTTTGGGAAAAAGGCTGGGCAGAGCGTAACGGCGGTAATATCACCGTAAACGTTACAGAGTACATGGATGACAAGTGCAAGGCAATGCCTGCAATAGCACCAGTGAAGCAGATTGGCATGGTACTGCCACAGCTCAAGGGCAAGTATTTCTACTGCAAGGGTACAGGCAAGCGTATGCGTGACCTCGCAAAGGAACCAATGCAGAACGGTTCCATCGTTCGCATCTGTGACGACTGCGCTTCCTACGAAATTATCGCAGACGAGCCTGTTGCACCTACATCAGAGCTTCCTACACACCTTGCTCTGCAGAACTATCTGCTTGAGACAGGCTCTTGTTACAAGGCAACTCTCCACACCCACCCTATCGAGCTCGTTGCTATGTCACACATACAGCGTTTCCTCAAGGGCGACGAGATGACAAAGGTGCTGTGGTCTATGATTCCAGAGACTCTCGCTTTCGCACCATTGGGCATCGGCATCGTACCTTACGACCTCCCTTCATCAGTAGCTCTCGCAGAGGCAACTCTTGAGAAGATAAAGAAGCACGACGTCGTAATGTGGGAGAAGCACGGCACTGTAGCCGTAGGTCAGGATATCATGGACGCATTCGACCAGACCGACGTGCTCTGCAAGGCAGCAAACATCTACATGTGTGCAAAGTCTATGGGTTCAGAACCAGACGGCATGACAGACGCGCAGATGAAGGAAGTACAGGACGTATTCAACCTGCCAAAGACAAGACCTTGCTAATACAAAGGTTCTACAATAAACAGAAATTCACTAGTAAATTTCATGTAATAGCATAACTATTACGACAAATTTACTAGTGAATTTTTTGTTACCGTAAAACTATCAAGAAAACATTTACATACAGTGACACTGCAAAAACTCTATGAAAAGTTTGCAGTGTCACTTTTTTTTAGTAACTTTGCAACAAAATATAAATACAAAACAATCAAAAATGAATATACTTGAACTCAGTGAACAGGAAATAGGACGTCGTGAAAGTCTTCAGGAGTTGCGTAACATGGGCATAGAGCCTTATCCAGCAGCAGAATATCCTACAAACGCTTTCTCTACTGATATAGCTAATGAATTTGTTGATCTCCCTATCATCGGAAAGGATGAAGAGGGCAACGACGTACGCGAGGCAGCAACACCGGAAAACAGCCGTAACGTTGTTATAGCAGGACGTATGATGAGCCGCCGTATCATGGGCAAGGCTGGCTTTGCAGAGATACAGGATTCAAAAGGTCGCATACAGGTTTATGTACAGCGCGACGCTATCTGTCCTGACGAGAACAAGGATTTCTACAACAAGGTCTTCAAGAAACTTCTTGACATCGGTGATTTCATCGGCGTAAAGGGTTACGTATTCCGCACAAAGACAGGCGAGATAAGCGTTCATGCTCAGGAGCTGACACTTCTTTCCAAGTCACTCAAGCCACTGCCTATCGTAAAGGAGAAGGACGGACAGGTGTTTGATGCCTTTGAGGATCCAGAGTTGCGCTACCGTCAGCGTTATGTTGACCTCGTAGTAAACAACGGCGTAAAGGATACCTTCCTCAAGCGTGCCACTATCGTACGCACACTGCGTCGCATTCTTGACGACAACGGCTACACAGAGGTAGAGACCCCTACCCTACAGTCTATTGCGGGCGGTGCCAGCGCAAGACCATTCATCACACATTTCAACGCTCTCAACATTCCAATGTACATGCGTATCGCTACAGAGCTGTATCTGAAGCGACTCATTGTCGGCGGCTTTGAGGGTGTATATGAGATTGGCAAGAACTTCCGCAACGAAGGAATGGACAAGACTCATAACCCAGAGTTCACTTGTATGGAGTTGTACGTTTCATATAAGGACCTCAACTGGGGTATGACATTCACAGAGAAGATGCTGGAAGAGATATGTACAGCCGTAAACGGTAAGCCAGAGGTAGAGATTGACGGTAAGATCATCTCTTTCAAGGCTCCATTCCGTCGCCTGCCTATCCTCGATGCCATCAAGGAGAAGACAGGATACGACCTCTACCCTATGACAGAGGATGAAATTCGTGAAGTAGCAAAGAAGCTTGAGATAGAGGTTGACGAGACAATGGGCAAGGGCAAGCTCATCGATGAGATATTCGGCGAGACATGCGAAGGCACATTCATACAGCCTACATTCATCACAGACTACCCTGTTGAGATGTCACCACTGACAAAGATGCACCGTTCTAAGCCAGGACTGACAGAGCGCTTTGAGCTGATGGTAAACGGCAAGGAGCTTGCCAACGCATACTCAGAGCTCAACGACCCTATTGACCAGGAGCAGCGCTTCATTGACCAGATGAAGCTTGCTGACAAGGGTGACGACGAAGCAATGATTATCGACCACGATTTCCTTCGCGCACTGCAGTATGGTATGCCTCCAACATTCGGTATCGGCATCGGCATAGACCGTCTCGTAATGCTTCTGACAGGAAAGTTCGCTATCGGTGAGGTAATGCTGTTCCCACAGATGAAGCCAGAACCAAAGCAACCAAAGGCATCAGCAGCAGAATGGAACGCCATCGGCGTAACAGAAGAGTGGATACCTCTCTTCAACAAGGCTGGTTACTATCTTATCTCTGACCTCAAGGAGGTAAAGGCACAGAAGCTTCAGCAGGATGTGTGTGGCGTAAACAAGAAGTACAAGCTCGGACTTGACAATCCTAAGGTTGAAGAGTTCCAGGAGTACATAGACAAGGCTAACGCATAAGCCCAGGCTGCTTGTTTATTTGATAATTCTACAATAAGAGATTGGATGTTCGACTGCGGAAAAATAGCAATCATCGGTGGCGGTAGCTGGGCAACAGCAATCGCGAAGATAGTGGTGGGTAACACTCACCACATTGGATGGTACATGCGAAGGGATGACCGTATAGAAGACTTCAAGCGATTAGGTCATAACCCCGCATACCTCACTGCCGTACATTTCAATACTGATGAGATAGAGTTTACGTCTGACATAAACAAGATAGTCCAGAACTACGACACGCTCATATTCGTAACGCCATCGCCATATCTCAAGAATCACCTAAAAAAACTTAAGGTACGCATACGCGATAAGTTCATCATCACTGCCATCAAAGGTATAGTGCCAGACGATAATCTCGTATGTTCGGAATATTTCCATGAGATAATGGATGTACCATACGACAACCTTGCATGCATCGGCGGTCCAAGCCACGCTGAAGAAGTAGCACTGGAACGATTGTCATACCTCACAATAGGATGTTCGGACACTGACAAGGCAGATGCATTCGCAAAACTCATCAGCGGACGATTCATCAAGACAAAGACCTCCAGCGATGTCATCGGAATAGAATACTCCTCAGTGCTGAAGAATGTCTATGCAATAGCCGCCGGCATCTGTTCCGGATTGAAATACGGCGACAACTTCCAGTCAGTGCTTATGGCAAATGCCCTTCAGGAAATGGCACGATTCCTGCAATCAGCACATCCTATCGAGAGAAGAATGGAAGACAGCGTTTACATTGGAGACCTTCTCGTTACCGGTTATTCCAACTTCTCGCGCAACCGCACCTTCGGAAGCATGATAGGCAAAGGATACTCTGTAAAGTCTGCACAGATAGAGATGGAGATGATAGCAGAGGGATATTTCGGTACAAAGTGCATGAAGGAGATAAACCGACACATGCATGTCAACATGCCAATACTTGATGCTGTGTATAACATCCTCTACGAAAGGATTTCCCCGGAAATAGAGATAAAACTTCTGACAGATTCTTTTAGATAAAAGAAGTACAACGATAGAATTATAACTTTAACAATAATGCCCATGAATGCAGACATTAATCCAACAATAGACCAGAGCAAGGTGAATATACTCATCGTGGATGATATACCTCTCAACGTACTGCTCATTCAGAAAATGCTCAGCAAGTTCAAGTTCAACCTCATTACAGCCAATGATGGTCAGACAGCTCTTGATACCATTGCGTCAAACAACATCAGCCTAATGCTGCTGGACCTTATGATGCCAGGCATTGATGGTTATGAAGTACTGCGCCGCCTTCGCGAGGACGAGAAGACAAAGGAACTGCCTGTTGTCATTCTCTCTGCCCTTAATTCCAAAGACGACATAAACAAAGGATTCCAACTTGGTGCTAACGATTTCATCACCAAGCCAATCATCATGGAGCGTCTCTACGCTTGCATAGCAAAGCAAGTCAACGAATTATCTTTAAACTAAACCCACCCCAAAACAAATGATAATAGTTCTTATCATACTCGCTTGTGTTCTCATCGGACTATGCGTTTCCCTTGTTAGTACGAGGAAGAAACTGCACGCCCAGGAACTTCAGCTTCAGAAAATGAAGATAGAGCGCGATAATGCGATACACGAATCAGAGACAAAGGATCTCTTCGTGCAAAACATGAGTCACGAAGTACGCACTCCTTTGAATGCAGTAGTAGGATTTGCGCAGCTATTAGCCATGCCACCCGAGTTCGTTACAGAAGAAGAGCGCAACGAATATAGCGAGCACATACGTCACAACAGCAATCTCCTGACAATGCTCATTGATGACATTCTTGAGATTTCTGACGTGCAGAGTGGCAACTACAAGGTAACACCTACGGTATGCCCACTTAACGAATTGTGCAACATAGCTCTCAGTTCTGTTAAGTATCGCGTGAAGGCAAACATAGATTTGAAGTACGTCACAAACATACCTGACGACTACACCATCTATGCCGACCCACGCCGCGTGCAGCAAGTGCTCATAAACTATCTCACCAACGCTATCAAGCACACACAGGTAGGTTCTATCACACTCACTACATCGCTTGAAGAACATCCTGGCATGATTACATTCTCTGTAGAGGATACTGGCGAAGGTGTACCTATCGGACAGGCAAAGAACATCTTCCGCCGCTTCACAAAGCTAAACGACTTTGTACAGGGAACGGGACTTGGACTGAACATCTGCCTCACGCTTGCAGAAAAGATGGGCGGACAGGTATTCCTTGACACATCATACATCAAGGGTGCGCGATTCGTGTTCTGCCTACCAATAAAGGAAGAAGAATAACAAAAACAACAGCATAATAGAAAAAGCCTGAGATTATCGGTTGATAGTCTCAGGCTTTTTTATTGTCCTTACAGTTCCACTTCCAGTTGCAAGTCTTGCAACATGACGGCAAAGTCCTTACTCTTGTCTTTCAGCATTTTGGTAAACTCATGCGGCGTAACCCTATGAGTTATCTCCTTCTGCTCTGCCAGTCGCAGTTCTATGTCAATAGTATTGTTGCGTAAGTTCTTTGCGAGAGTAAGCTTAATGCGCGGAAGAATCCTTCTTACATCTTCCATAAGCATGCCATTCTCGCATACGGCATCAACGATTGTCTGTCCCTTCATTGACAGATGCACATTCATCATACGCTTCGCCAATGCGCTATAGTCAGAGTTCAGCAACATCCTGTTACACATGGCAAGCCACTCTCTCCTTACATCATCCTCGGTAAACATCTTGCTCTCCGTAGTAACAGACTTCAAGTCAGCAACCGTTTCCTGTTGATCATCATTGTTAGAAGGTCCGCGAAGGATATTTCCGAAAGAAGAACTAACGCTACTCAGCTTTAATTTTACCGCAGGCTTCTTCGGTGCAGGAGCGCTGACAGCATTATCATTCTGCGTCTCATTATTGCCCACAACGGGGGCGTTGGATGTTGTTTTCTCAGTCGTAGCCACCTGTACTGCTACCGTTGACTGAACAGCATCCACTAACTTTTCAAACAGGGATTTCAAACTCTTGCAGGGGCGACGCCCCACTCCTGGCACTTCCTCCTCCTGAGTCAATTGCGCTACTTGTATCAATGTCAGCTCCACGAGCAATCTCTTGTTGCTGCTCTGACGATAGCTCAAGTCACACTGATTAAGAAGTTTCAATGCTCCATAAAGGAACTTTGGCGTACAGCGCTTTGCTTGTTCTGCGTACTGCTGTCTCTGTGCATCACTTGTTTCTATAAGCTGTACGGTAGCAACATTCTGCGCCATCAATACATTCCTCACATGAGAAGCCAGTCCATTTATCATGTGACCGCCATCAAAGCCATGCGACAAGATACCATTCAGCACTACCATCACATCACTCACCTTGTTCTCCAGCGACAAATCAACAATCTTGAAATAATTATCCGTATCAAGAACGTTAAGGTCCTCTATCACCTTCTGATAAGTAATATTTCCCTGGCAGAACGATGCTGCCTGATCAAAGATAGACAGTGCATCGCGCATACCACCATCAGCCTTCTCCGCTATGACATTGAGAGCTTCTTCCTCGTATTTGATGCCCTCGCTATCTGCAACATGCTTCAGATGTCCTATGATACCCTGAACAGACATTCGTTCAAAGTCATATATCTGACAGCGCGAGATAATCGTTGGAAGAATCTTATGCTTCTCTGTCGTTGCGAGAATAAAGATAACATGTGCTGGCGGTTCCTCAAGAGTCTTCAGGAAAGCATTGAAGGCTGCAGTAGAAAGCATGTGTACCTCATCGATGATAAATACCTTGTATTTTCCTGTCTGAGGAGGGATACGCGTCTGCTCCATCAATGCCTTGATATGCTCCACGCCATTATTGGAAGCAGCATCAAGCTCAAAGATATTCAGCGAACGCTGTTCGTTGAACGCCTTACAACTCTCACACTCTCCGCAAGCATCACCTGTTGCAGTTGGTGCGAGACAGTTTATAACCTTTGCGAAGATACGCGCACACGTTGTCTTACCAACACCACGCGGACCGCAAAAGAGATATGCATGAGCAAGTTTCCCCGATGACACAGCATTCTTGAGCGTTGTGGTCAGCGATGACTGTCCAACAACACTATCAAAAGACATCGGGCGATATTTTCTTGCCGAAACAATATATTCACTCATTGTACTAATAGATTTTCTTGTCTGTCTGCAAAGTTAAGAAATAATTTCCACATTACAAAATAATTATGCATTATGCATTATAAATTATGCATTATCCCTACTTCTGAACCATGTTGCTATGATTGTTCCTGAAATGGAGTGCCATGCGCAGCTAAGCGCACATGGTATAACAGCCAAAGGACATGTCACAGCGAAGAACGTTGAAGCGAGAACCGTTGCAAGTCCTGCATTCTGCATACCGACCTCGATAGACACCGTACGATTCTTTGCTTTTGAGAACCCAAAGATACGTCCCACCGTGTAACCCGTAAGATATCCTAAAGAGTTATGACACAGCACAACGGCAAAGACAAGCAAGAAAAACTCCATACCCTCCTGAAGCAATTTGTCATGCACGGTGCTTATCACTCCACCGACAATGCATGCCAGTCCAAGAACACTGAAGGCAGGCATCACCGCCTGTGTCTTCTTGAACGTTTCGTTCTTTCCCCAAAAAAGATTGGCAAAGAATCCCACCGTCACTGGCATCAGAGTCACTATGAGAATGTTAAGAAACATTCCCAAGGCATCCACCTCTACCTGTTCTCCCGCAAGCCACAAGACGAGCAATGGTGTCATGACAGGCGCCAGAAGCGTTGACACAGTAGTCATACCGACAGAGAATGCTACGTCGCCCCTACAGAGATACGACATGATATTACTTGACACACCACCCGGACAACATCCTACAAGGATGATACCAACGATAACCGGTTTTGGTATCACTAAGCCAAGATATCCCACACCTACCGTCAGCGTCCATGCTATCAGCGGCATAAGAGAAAACTGTGCACAGGTGCCTATGAGAATATCCCAAGGTCTTGCTGCCAGCACCTTCATATCCTGCATTGTCAACGTCAGTCCCATCGTCAGCATAATAAAGCCAAGAATACATGACTGCGTAGCGCCATGCACCCATGTGAATAACGAAGGAACAAAATACGTCACCACTGCCACGGCAATGATGAACCACGAAGTGTACGTTGACAACCACTGGCTGCAACGGAATAATAATGAATACATAATAAATTTCTCTGAATTACAATACAAAAGTACTCATTTTATGCTAATCGTGCAAATCATTGCACAAGTTAGTGCGTAATGTGCTAAAATCACATTAAATATTTTGAAATATAAAAAAAATATATTACTTTTGCAACAAAATGCGCCAGTCGCAGCAATAACTTAAGCAATTAATTACACATTATTTATATAAAAAGACTATGAGTTTGAAAATCGTAGTACTTGCAAAGCAGGTACCAGACACACACAATGTAGGTCCGGACGCGATGACTCCAGAAGGAACCATCAACCGTTCTGCATTGCCAGCAGTCTTCAATCCAGAAGACCTTAACGCTTTGGAGCAGGCTCTTCAGCTGAAGGACAAGTTCCCTGGCTCTACTATCTCAGTTGTAACAATGGGTCTGCCAAAGTCGGCAGAGGTAATCCGCGAAGCTCTCTATCGTGGTGCCGATCAGGGTTTCGTAGTAACAGACCGTCCACTTGGTGGTGCTGACACTCTCGCTACATCATACACCCTTGCACAGGCTATCAAGAAGATTGGCGACTTCGACATCATCCTCGGCGGACGTCAGGCTATTGATGGTGATACCGCACAGGTAGGTCCACAGATAGCAGAGAAGCTCGGCCTCACACAGGTAACATACGCAGAAGAGATTATCTCTCTTGACGAAGCTGCACGAAAGATTGTCATCAAGCGTCACATCGATGGTGGTGTAGAGACAGTAGAAGCTCCATTGCCACTCGTTGTAACTGTCAATGGTAGCGCAGCACCTTGCCGTCCACGCAACGCTAAGCGTGTGATGAAGTACAAGAATGCTACCGTCATAGCAGAGCGCAACCCTGAAGATGCAGCTGCTGCAGCAAAGATAGAGAAGAAGCCATACCTCAACATCACACAGTGGGGTGCAGCCGACATCGACTGCGATCCTAACCAGATTGGTAAGGCTGGTTCTCCAACAAATGTAAAAGCCGTTAAGAATATCGTCTTCAAGGCAAAGGAGAGCCGTACTCTCACAGGCAGCGATGAAGATATCAACGGACTGATCGTAGAATTGTTGAACGAAAAGATTATTGGATAATATGAATAACGTATTTGTATATTGCGAAATTGAGGGCACACAGGTAAAGGATGTAGCTCTCGAACTCCTCACCAAGGGTCGCAAACTTGCCAATACTCTTGGCGTACAATTGGAATGTATCATTGCTGGTTCTGGCCTTGATGGTGTAGAACAGCAGGTAATCAAATATGGTGTTGACAAGGTTCACGTGTTTGACGCTGAGGGACTCTTCCCTTACACTTCAAACCCTCACACCGCACTCGTAGTAAACCTCTTCAAGGAAGAGCAGCCACAGATATGCCTCATGGGCGCTACTGTTATCGGTCGTGACCTTGGTCCACGCGTTTCTTCTGCACTCTTCAGTGGTCTTACCGCTGACTGTACAGAACTTGAGATTGGCGACTTCGACATGAAGGTGAAGAACGAGGCAGGCGAACTTGTAAACAAGCACTACGAGCAGCAGCTCTATCAGATTCGTCCAGCCTTCGGTGGTAACATCGTTGCTACCATCGTCAACCCAGAGCACCGTCCACAGATGGCAACAGTGCGTGAAGGTGTGATGAAGAAGGAAGTGCTTGACGAGAACTATAACGCAGAGGTTATCCGTCATGACGTAGCTAAATACGTACCAGAGACAGAGTACGTAGTGAAGGTTCTTGACCGTCACGTAGAGCAGGCAAAGCACAACCTCAAGGGTGCTCCTATCGTAGTAGCCGGTGGTTATGGTGTAGGTTCAAAGGAAGGCTTCGACAAGCTCTTTGAATTGGCAAAGGAACTGCACGCAGAAGTAGGCGCATCACGTGCTGCCGTTGATGCTGGTTGGATAGATCACGACCGTCAGATTGGTCAGACAGGTGTCACTGTACGTCCAAAGGTATATATCGCATGCGGTATCTCAGGACAGATTCAGCACATCGCAGGTATGCAGGACGCTGGCATCATCATCTCTATCAACAACGATCCTGATGCACCTATCAACACTATTGCAGACTATGTCATCAACGGCACTGTTGAAGAGGTAGTACCAAAGCTCATCAAGTATTACAAGCAGAACAATAAGTAAACAATGGCAAATTTTTATACTGATCATCCTGAGATAAAGTTTCATCTCAGTCACCCTCTGCTCAAGCACATTGTTGAGCTGAAGGAACGCAACTATTCTGATGCAGACAAGTACGATTACGCTTTCGAAAACTTCGAGGACGCTATGGATAGCTTCGAGAAGGTTCTTGAGCTTACTGGCGATGTCTGCGCAAACATCATAGCACCAAACGCAGAGAGCGTTGACATGGAAGGACCACGCTGCGAGAATGGCCGTATGCTCTACGCTTCAAAGACATACGAAAACCTTGATGCAACCATCAAGGCTGGTCTCAACGGTGTCACCATGCCACGTCGCTACGGCGGTCTCAACTTCCCTATGGCTGTCTATTCTGCCATCAACGAGATGATAGCAGCAGGCGACACAGGTTTTGAGAACATCTGGTCTCTTCAGGATTGTATCGAGACTCTTTATGAGTTCGGTGACGAAGACCAGCGTCAGCGTTTCGTTCCACGCGTTTGTCAGGGCGAGACAATGTCAATGGACCTCACAGAGCCAGACGCAGGTTCTGACCTTCAGTCTGTTATGCTCAAGGCAACATACGACGAGAAGGAAGACTGCTGGCGCCTGAATGGCTGTAAGCGATTCATCACCAACGGTGACTCTGACATCCACCTCGTGCTTGCACGCTCAGAGGAAGGCACCCGCGACGGTCGTGGTCTGTCAATGTTCATCTACGACAAGCGCCAGGGCGGTGTTGACGTACGCCGTATCGAGAACAAGCTCGGTATTCACGGTTCACCAACATGTGAACTCGTATATAAGAACGCTAAGGCAGAGCTCTGCGGCAGCCGTAAGATGGGACTTATCAAGTACGTTATGGGCTTGATGAACGGTGCCCGTCTCGGTATCGCAGGTCAGTCAACAGGTGTTTCACAGATGGCATACAACGAGGCTCTTGCATACGCAAAGGATCGTAAGCAGTTCGGTAAGGCAATCATCAACTTCCCTGCTGTCTATGACATGCTGTCTATCATGAAGGCAAAGCTCGATGCAGGCCGTGCCCTCTACTACGCTACCAGCCGCTACGTTGATGTATATAAGATTCTTGAGGACATCGAGCGCGAGCGCAAACTCAACGGCGAGAAGCTCACAGCAGAGGAGCGCGCAGAGTGCAAGACATATTCTAAGCTTGCTGATGCCTTCACTCCTATCGCTAAGGGTATGACATCTGAGTATGCAAACCAGAACACATACGACGGCATTCAGGTACACGGTGGTTCAGGCTTCATGCTTGAGTACGCTTGTCAGCGTCTCTATCGTGATGCACGTATCCTCACCATCTACGAAGGTACAACACAGCTTCAGACAGTTGCTGCTGGTCGTTATATCACAAACGGTTTCTACGGTCAGGTAATAGCAGACATGCTTCAGGCAGGTCAGGCTCCTGTAGAGATAGGTTCTGCCGACTGGTGCGCACCAGAGTTCGCAGCTCTCAAGGAGCGTTGCGCTAAGATGGCAGAGAAGTACAACGAGGCAGTGGCATATACCAACGACCAGAAGGACGATGAGTTCAAGGATCTTGTTATCCGTCACCTCTACGAGATGGCAGCAGACATTATCATGGCACTCTTCCTCATCGGTGATGCGAGCAAGGCACCAGAACTCTTTGCTAAGTCAGCACGCGTTTACACACGCTACGCTGCAGCAGAGATAGAGAAGCACTACGACTTCATCATGAGCGCCACAGCAGCTGACATAGAAGATTACCGCAAGTAATCAAACGAATACCTTATAAATGCAACATGGGTGTATCAAGTCACATTGATACACCCATGTTTTTTTGTATATTTTCTTTTATATTTCCCTAGACAGGCGTTGTATGTTTGTTTCTTCGCCGACGATCCAAAGCAGGTCCCCTTGTGCGAAGGCGTATGATGGTGTTACTCGCGTCAGAGTGCCTTCGTTCTCTTCCAGTCCTATGAGCATACAGTTGTAATGGTCTCGCAGTCCGCTGGTGATGAGCGTCTTTCCAAGGAAAGGACTGTTCTTGCCAATGATGAAGTGACGCAAAATCATCTCTTCCTGCTCAACCTCCTCGTCTATCTGTATCACCTCCTGTTGCAATACGGCATTAAGCATCGTCAACTGCTCGTCGGTACCAATTACCTGCAACACATCATCAGGGAACAAGACATCAGTGCCTGAAGGTATATTGATGCACAAATGTCCGCGATGAATGCTGCTCACATGCACTCCAAAACGTCTGGCAAGATTTAGTTGCGCCAGAGTCTTACCCGCCCAGGTAGAGTCCTGCGGAACTGTAACCTGTGAAATGTGTATATCACGGTCAAGCAAATGTCCCTCAAAGAGCGGACGTCGCTCTCCTGTAGCACGCGCATACATCTCCTTGGAACGAAGATTCTGTATGAACAGGCGTTCAAGTCGTATGCTCTGCAGCTTCACCCTGTCGGAATAGATGATGGCAAGTATGACAACCATCGCTATGCAGATGATAAAGGCATGAGAGAGTCGCAGTTCCATGTAGCAAGTATAGAAGATGAACGACATGGCGAGTATCAGTCGCACGATGATGGTAAACACCAGTGGCGCACGGTTATGACGACTGCTAATCCACAGTGCTTTATATTCCTCGCTTTTGTTTTTCTTCATCACCATAGCGCGCAGGAATGGTGCCATAAGGATTATCGTTACAGCGGCACATACCATACTGCCTATTCTCTCTGGCATGATTGAGCAGAGGAACTCATCGCCCACAGTGAGCATGATGGCACCAATAGCAAACGAAATCGTGCTATAGATGATACTGTTGACCGTCATCTGTATAAGCAGCGGACGCCAATATCCCTGTGAGGTATCATAGTTTGACGGTGCGATATCCGAGATTTTGTTTATGCGGCGTATCCACACCTTCGGCAATCGTCGCTCGATGGTGTTATATACAGGTATGGCACCACGAATCATATATGGTGTCAGGAACGTAGTGATGACCGACACCGTCACGACTACAGGATAAACGAAGTCACTCACTACGCCGAGCGACAGTCCCAGGGTAGCAATTATAAAGGCGAATTCACCTATCTGCGCCATGGAGAAGCCGCATCGCATAGCGGTTTTCAGCGGTTGTCCTGAAAGCATAAAGCCAAAAGTACCGAATATGCTTTGTCCCACGAGAATAGCGAGAGTGATTACGATAATGGCAACCCACTGTTCTATCACTACCGTTATATCCACAAGCATACCTACAGACACGAAGAAGATTGCTCCGAAGAGGTTCTTTACGGGTTCCACGAGCTTCTCTATCTTCTTCGCTTCGATAGTCTCCGCAAGTATGCTACCCATGACGAATGATCCGAATGCAGCACTGAAGCCAACGGCAGAGGCAAACACCGCCATGCCGCAGCAAAGCGCCAAGGCAAGGATAAGAAGTACTTCTTCATTGACGAGTTTGCGCACCTTTCGCAGTAAGATAGGAATGAAGAAAAGTCCCACAACGAACCACAAGACAAGGAAATATCCTATATTCAGCAGGCTCGACACCATCTGTCCGCTGTCACCGCTACCGCCTTTTGCAATGGTTGCGAGCACCACCATCATCACGATGGCAAGAATGTCTTCAAGTATCAGCACGCTCATAACAAGCGAAGAGAACTGCTGTTGCCGCAGACCGAGGTCGTCGAATGCCTTATATATGATGGTAGTGGATGACATGGCAAGCATTCCCGCAAGGAAAAGCCCGTTCATCGTTGTCCATCCGAAGAGCTTTCCCACCAACATGCCCATGCACATCATACTGAATACGATGGTGATGGCGGCAATTATCGGCGCCATACCCATCTTTAGTATCTTCTTTACCGAGAAGTCCAGACCCAGAGCAAACAGTAGGAAGATAACGCCAATGCTCGCCCATATCTCAATATTCGCATGATCGGCAACGGAATAAGTAATAGGAAGGTTCGGAGAGACAATAAATCCCGCCATGATATAACCCAAAACAAGTGGTTGCTTGAGTTTCTTGAAAATCAATGTAACAATACCCGCAGTGATTAGTATCAATGCCAAATCCTGAACAAGCGTAGGTATTTCTGCCATATATAAATAATGTTTGAATGAAAATTTATGCAAAGGTACTCATTTTTATTGAAACGCAAAAAGATAACGTGATAAAAGATTGTTTTTGTTGCACAAGATACAACTACAATGTGCACATCGTTGACGGTTCAGTAGTGTTTTTCTACGTTTCAGTATATTTTACTATGGTAAAAAGTAACAAAAAATATGATTTAAGTAACTTTGCATTGTGAAAATGATATAAATGACCACCTAAGCATAATAATGACAAACGATTTTAAGAGTATATTTGAAAGCCATTATACATGGATTGAAGGTTTTATGAGGAATGTGCGACGCTACTCTGAGAGGATAGCGATGATACATCCCGAAGGTAAAAAGAACTGGACTTACAAAGAGCTTAACGAAGAGACCAACCGTTTGTGCCATGCCCTTATCGGCGATGGTGTGAGCAAGGGTGATGTTGTTATGCTTCAGATGCTCAACTGCCCAGAGTTTGCCTTCGCTTATGTGGCAGCTCATAAGACACATAGCATCTGTTGTCCTGTCAGCTTCCGCCTCAGTCCTGGTGAGATGGCGTTCAATATCAACGACTCCAAGCCAAAGGTTATCATATGCTGCAAGTCTAAGAAGGACAGCGTGCTGGAGGCTATCAGCATGGCAACATATAAGCCACAGCGCCTTGTGGTGATAGACGTTGAGAGCGATGACAACGTTACGTCATACTCCGACTACGTAAGCGGCATGTCTATTGACGAACCAGCCTTCACCTGTGAATACAACATCTACGATGAGACGACAAGACTCTACACCTCTGGCACTACAGGCAAGCCAAAGGCTGTAGCGCTGACGAGCATCAACGAGGTATTGTCAGCTCATGACGTGATGATTCACTTCCCTATGTCTTACAAGGACGTGACAATGAACACTACTCCATGGTTCCACCGCGGTGGTTTGCACTGCGCCGGACCTTGTCCTGCATTCTACGCAGGTTCCACTATTGTGGTAATGGGTAAGTTTGACGCCACGGTAGCGCTGCGCTACGTCTCAACATACAAGATAACATTCCTTATCGGTGTGCCAACAGTGCTCGAAGAACTGGCTGACGCACAGGAACGCATGGGTTATGACATCTCGGCGCTTAATGGTATAGTAACGATGGGCAGTCCGTTGGAAAGGGGTGCATGCATACGTTACCAGAGGGTGCTCACACCAAATATCTTCAACGGCTACGGCACTACGGAAACATTCTGGAACACCTTCCTTCGTCCGTTTGATTTGCCAGACAACGCTGGCACAGCAGGAGCATCATGCGTAGATGATGACGTGAGAGTAGTGAAGGTTTACGATGACCATCGCGCAGAACCTGACGACATAGTAGAGATGGACAGCACCGAGGTTGGTGAGGTTATCATCTGTTCGCCTGCCAAGTCACCTTATATATATCATGGCAACGAGGAAGAGACGGAGAAGAAGTATTACAAGGGATTCATCTATACCAACGACCTTGCCACATGGGACAAGAACCAATTCATCACCATCATCGGAAGAAAGGATGACATGATTATATCCAGCGGTGAGAATATCTATCCTACTGAGATAGAAGCGGTGCTTAATATCCACCCGAAGGTAAAGGATTGTATTGTTACCTCTGTGCCTGACAAGATTCGCGGACAGGTTGTTACGGCATATATCGTAGCAAACGACGAGTCATTGACGGCAGAGGAGTTGGATGATTACTGCAAGGCAAGCCCTGACATCGCTAACTTCAAGCGACCACGCTATTACCGTTTCACACAGAACATCCCTTTCAACGCTACAGGCAAGAAGCTGCACGTTAAGATAAAAGAAACAGCAGCCCGCGACTTGAAGAACGGATT
>JAGHTW010000014.1 GCA_018065145.1 Candidatus Prevotella equi | reverse complement strand
GAAGCTGAAGCCACACAGGTTCAGGACAGGTTTGAGGATGTCCAACGACTCCTCTATACCAGAGATACCATGTATCAGGAACCTGCAGCAATGACCGAAGCAGCCAAGGCAGCTGTAGAGAATGCTCAGACAGAGGAAGCCGCCAACAGTGGTACTGGAACTGATGCCACGGTAGAAGCAGAAAAGAACATAACTAAGGCATGGCTGATAACTACTGGAGCAGGAAGTACCATCTTCCTCGATAAGATTATCATGTTCATAGCATTGATAACTTACCGTATTGGTTGGTGGGGAACGATCTACTGTCAGCAGATACTCTTGGGTATGCTCACAATCTTCGGACCTATACAATGGGCATTCAGCCTATTACCGAAATGGGAGTCCTCTTGGGCTAAGTGGCTAACACGCTATCTGACGGTACATTTCTACGGAGCCATGCTCTACTTCGTGGGCTTCTATGTCTTGTTACTCTTTGATATTGTGATAAATATCCAATACAACGACCTTAGTGCAATAACCCAGGATAGCCAGACGATGGCAGAGTACGTCAAGAACGGATTCTTCTCTTGTGGCTACCTGATGGCAGCAAGTATCGTTTCCCTCAAATGTCTGAATCTCGTACCAGACCTTGCCGCTTGGATGATTCCTGAAGGTGATACAGCATTCTCTACCCGAAACTTCGGTGAAGGTGTTGCATCACAGATGAAGGGTGAGGTAACTGGCATACAAAGGAAACTTATATAAATATAGAATTATTGAATTATAGAATTATATAAATATAGAATTAAACAAACACGAACACATGGAGAAAACATCAACAAAGAAAGAAAACGAGGAGATGCTCCTCAATGAAGCAGAAATGGAGATTCGCAAGAATACCGACGAACTGTTAAAGTGGTTAGGCGGTACAGTCAGATACCTTGTTTGTAGTATCAAAGGACTCTCAGAGCTCTCAAAGGACAAGAAAGGGTATCGTAGTTATGTAACGGAACGACTGCTTGCCAATATCGAGCGCTTATCTGAAATAGCAGATATATATGGCGATGAAACAACAGACTGCGATGATGATAATGATTCACATGTCGGTATAGACGAAAAAGATATAGCAGCTGCTCTTTTCGGACAGGAAGACAAGATTGAAGACTTTGACGATCTTTACAACTTCTACGCTAAGATGATAACTACCATCCTTGCTGTAAACCGTGAAGAATTTTTGACCATGCGTCTTCACATCAGTGCTATCAAGTTCATCAACAAAGCTGGCGATGCATTCGGTTCAGAGCTTCTTGGTTATATCTGTGATCATATACTCAGGACAAAGAACCAGATTCGTGAGAAGAGAATTGCAAACATGCTCTGCCTTGTCATGGCAATCAGGGAAGTACCATCAGAACTACTTGGCGGTTATGCAGAAGTCATTGAATCTATCATAGACCATTCATCTTTGATTGTTTGTATGTCTGTGACAAACGACTATATCAACAACGAGAAAAATAAAGAGAACTAATCTCCAAAGTACTATGGTAATAAAGAACCTTGAAAACAAAATCAAACTTGTCCTGATTATATGTAGCCTATTCCTTGTCGGATGTATCATCATCAGCCTCGGAAGTATATGGACTGCCAGGGGAATGGTTGACGATGCACACAAGAAGGTATATGTCCTCGATGGCACAGTACCTATCCTTGTCAACCGTTCGACTATGAACGAGACGCTTGATGTGGAAGCAAAGAGCCATGTGGAAATGTTCCACCAGTTCTTCTTCACCCTTGCCCCAGACGATAAGTATATCAAATATACGATGGAAAAGGCTATGTACCTCGTTGACGAGACAGGACTTGCGCAGTATAACGCTCTGAAGGAGAAAGGCTTTTACGGCAATATCATGGGTACAAGTGCAGTATTCAGCATATTCTGTGACTCTATTGACTTTAACAAGGAGAAGATGGAGTTCACATACTACGGAAGACAGCGTATCGAGCGACGTACCTCCATCCTCATGCGTGAGATAGTAACCGCTGGTCAGCTCAAAAGAGTACCGCGAACAGAGAATAACCCTCATGGGCTTCTCATTGTCAACTGGCGTACACTTCTCAACAAGGACATAGAAGAAAAAGCTAAGACATCATATTAAAATCTAACACGATATGGCATCAGACTATTACAATAAAGCAGAAATAAAGAAACTCATAACCTATGCAGATAGAGCAGAAAGGTTGTTGCAGTCAGAAGGCTATGCGAAACGTGAAGGTAATATAGGTTTAGGCGATTACTACTATGACAGAGATGAAGAATATGGTGGTGAATTTTCATTCATATCCAATACAAGATCTCCTGTCAGATTCACTACTTCATACGACTTCGATTCGTCCAAAACCACTTTCGAGATTGAAAGTAACTTGTTGAGTAATCGTTCGTGGAAAATTGTATCTCCTGAAGAGTGGATAAATCACCTTTCCGAGATTGTAAGGCTTAAAACAACAGAAGATAAGAATATGAAGGAACGCAAGTCGAAATATCTTGCTGAACAGGGAAAGCTTAATAATGCACCAACGATCAATCAGTCAGAAGATAACGTCTTGCATTTCCGCAGAAGATAAACACAAAAAACGAACAATGATATGGGATTCAAGAAACTAATCATCGGTGAAAAGATGCCAGACAAGAACGATCCCCAGTATCGGGAACGCTATGAGAAGGATGTCGAAGCTGGCAAAAAGTTCGCAAAGGCACTGAAACTTGACAAAGGCGTAGGTGCCATCCAGAACTTCGCTTCCAACAACCGCAATGCCTTCCTCGCTATCATCTTCATCTTTGTATTCCTCAGTGTAGGACTGAACATATACAGGATGACCAAGGCATACAGCACCTTTAACAACAGAGGTACAGCAGTACAGAATCAAGAGCAAGCCATGCCTGAGAAATATCATCACGGCACAACGCTCGAACTAACACCATACAAAATAGAACAAAGATAAACCATGACAGTAATAGAACTATTAAAACAGAACTACAAGC
>JAGHTW010000071.1 GCA_018065145.1 Candidatus Prevotella equi | reverse complement strand
TCCTTGCAGATGAAACGTAATACGGAGACGTAGGCTGCTGCCTGGACAGCGGCATCGAGGGTGGCGGCGTCGGTGATATTGAGGTATAGTGCCAGTATCTTACGGAAGGCTTTGTTCACATAGTCGTAGTCCAGTCCCATGGCTAATGGGGCTACCCGCCTTGCATGGGAGTATTCTGTGCCGTTCATGATGAAGGACATGCCCATGACTTCCATTATAGGGTGCCCGGTGGATATGTCGCCCATGTCAATGAGCATGAGACTCTGCTGTCCTTCGTCACCACATAGCAGGGCGTTGCTGAGGTGTCCGTCGCCGTGTATCAGGTTATGTCCTTCTGGTATTGCATCAATGAGTTGTCGCACCTTGTCCTTCAAGTCTTCCGTAAGGAAGGCATCGGGAGAGTCAAGACAGTCTTTCAGCGCTTGCTTTGCGGAGGAGAACTTACCCTCTGGGGCGGTGATGGCATTTGTGGTTCGGAAGAGGTCCACGAAGGGCTCGACATAGTCGTCGAGTTCTTCGGGATGGGTTTGCAGGTGCTGGGCAAGCGTTGTGGAGTTGAGTGCTTCGAGCACGATGCCCTTTCTGCCGTCGCTGACTTCTACCTGTTCGTAGCTTATCATCGTTGGCACACCGAGGATGAATGCTTCGCGAGCTCTGTTCATCTCATCGACGAGTTGTGTCTCCACGCTTGCCAGAAGACTGAGTTTCACTATCTCTTCGTCGTTTATCTTATAGACTTCTCCGTTTGCTCCGTGTGCCAGACGTGTACACTCTTCGAGGTTTATCTTTCTGAGGGCTTTCCGAACATTGATAATCTTGGAGAAGCCGGTCATCTCGAAGACACTATAGACGTCGTTGGTGACGTTGATAACCTCCATGTGAGGATAGAGTTTCTTGTACTTGAGGATGATGCGGAGTCCCGTGCTTGATATGTATGTGAGAGCAGAACAGTCGAACGTGAGCATTACTACGGGTTCTGTGGCGTTGCTGATTGCCTCTTGTATCTGCTTGTCAACCTGTGGAGCGTTTGCTGTGTCTATGCGACCTGAGAGATTGTATATCATGGTGTATTATATTGCTTACGAAAATCCGTGAAACGTCATAACACGTCTCACGGATTTTTTGTAATTTGTAACTTTGTCGCTTTGTAACTTTATATGTTTTGCGATTACTGCAGGAATGAGATCAGTACGCCGGCGGCTACGGCTGAGCCGATGACGCCTGAGATGTTTGATGCCATGCAGTAGTTCAAGACGTGGTTCTTTGGATCGTACTGGGTAGCGATGTCGTTGGCTACGCGTGATGCCATTGGTACGGCAGAGAGTCCTGTTGCTCCTACGAGCGGATTGACTTTCTTCTTTGCGAAGAGGTTGAAGATCTTCACCATGCAGATACCGGCAGAGATAGAGAGTGCGAAGGCGAGGAAACCGCCAATGACGATGCCGATGGTCTGGAGATTGAGGAATGCTTCTGCCGTCATGGTAGCGCCTACGGAGAGTCCGAGGAAGATTGTTGCGGTGTTCATGATGGCGTTGCTGGCGGTATCGAAGAGACGGCTTGTCATGCTGCCGAGCTCCTTGATGAGGTTACCGAACATGAGCATACCTACGAGTGACACGGCTGTTGGCACGAGGAGTGCTACGATGATTGTCACGCAGATTGGGAAGAGTATCTTCAGGACGCGGAGGTTCTTGATCTCTGTCTTGTTAGGATACTTCTTGTCCTGCTCCTTCATGTTGATGAGCAACTCCTTCTTTGTGCAGAGTGCCTTCACAACGAGTGGTATGATGACTGGTACGAGCGCCATGTATGAGTATGCTGCAATGGCGATTGGTCCGAGCAGTTCCGGTGCCAGCTTGATGGTTGTGAAGATGGCTGTTGGTCCGTCGGCGCCACCGATGATACCGAGTGATGCTGCCTGCTGTGGGGTGAAGCCCATGGCGAGGGACACGAGGAGTACGGCGAAGATACCGAACTGTGCACCGGCACCAAAGATGGAGAGACGGAGATTGCGGAGCATAGGACCGAAGTCTGTCAGCGCACCGACGCCCATGAAGATGATTGGTGGGATGAAGCCCGTCTTGATGCACATGTAGTAGATGAAGTTCATCAGACCGAGGTCGTGTGCTATCTTATGGAGTGGCATGTCCCAGATTATCTCTTTCGTTCCGTCAGGGAGTGTCACATATCCCTCGGATGTTGCCTGTGCCACGCCCATGCCGCCACCAGGGAAGTTGGCGAGGAGCACGCCCATACCGATTGGTATGAGGAGCAATGGCTCGTATTTCTTCACGATGCCGAGATAGAGCAATATGCATGCTATGGCTATCATGATAAGGAATGACCAGTCGCCGCCTGTTTGTGCGAAGGCTGTCATCTCCCATATTTTCTGTAGTATTTCCATATTGGAGCCCCACCTACCCTCCCCAAAGGGGAGGTACTTTAATATGTCTGGTCGTGGGGAGAACCTTTTTTAATGAATAAAATGTATTATTAATCTCCCCTTTGGGGAGTTAGAGGGGCTACTATGCAATCGTCATGAGTACGTCGTCCTCTGACACTGAGTCGCCAGAAGCGAAGCAGATGCTTGTGATGACACCTGTCTTCTCTGCCTTGATGCGGTTGAATACCTTCATGGCTTCGATGTAACAGATAATGTCGCCCTCGTTGACCTGGTCGCCTACCTTCTTTGGTGTCTCTGATGGTGAGCTTACGAGGTATGCCTTACCCTCCAATGGAGCGAGAACCTCTACGCCTTCGCCTGCAGGAGCGGCGCCCTGTGCAGGTGCAGCGGCAGCAGCGGCTGGCTGTGCGCCGTAAGCGATGTCAACCTTGTATGACTGTCCGTTGACGGTAACGGTAATCTGCTTTGGCTCTGCTCCTTCTGCTGGTGCATTTGCCTTGCTCTTACGCTCCTCGAGGTCTTTCTCGAATGCTGCCTTCGCAGCACCGCTCTTGTATGCTTCGTACTGCTGTGGGTGCATAGCGTACTCGAAGAGTTCCTCGTCGTCCTGACCGATTTCCCATCCCTGCTCTACCATCTTCTGACGGTATGTCTCTACGTTGTCAGGGTAGTTGTCCTGTGGGTCTGTTGTCATGAACTCACGGCCTTCAGCCTTTGCCATGTCAACGAGTACCTGGTCAACAGGTCCAGCGAGCTTACCAGACTTGCCGAGGATCATGTCCCAGATGTTCTCTGCTATCATTGACCAGCGCTCCTTACCCTTCTCCATCTGGATGACGTTCATGAGGGCGAGGTTCTTGACGTACTGTGAGAATGGTGTTACGAGGCATGGGTAGCCTACCTTTGGCCATACGTATGCTACTTCGTCGAAGAGCTTCACGAGGAGCTGGTCTGTTGTCAGCTCTGGCTGGTTGTTCTTCACCTTCCACTTGTTGAGTGACTTGAGGTTGTCCTCGAGGTCTGTCATGAGTGAGCCCATCATACCGCCTGGGAGTCCTGGCTTTACGAGGAGTGAGTTGTTGAGGTGGTTGAGCTTTGGTATGTAGTAACCGAGGAAGTCGTCCATCATCTCCTGAATCATGGTACGTGCCTCCATGTATGCCTCCATGTTGATGTCCTTCACCTTGAAGCCTGCGTCCTTGAGCATCTCCTGAACGGCGATGATGTCGGCGTGGCCTGTACCCCATGAGAGTGGTGACATGCCGGTGTCGATGTAGTCACAGCCTCCGCGTGCTACCTCGAGGATGCTTGCCATGTTGAAGCCAGGACCTGCGTGAGAGTGGTACTGCACGATGATGTCCTTGTTGTATGCCTTGATGCCGGCAACAATCTTACCGAGTGACTCTGGACGGCCGATGCCTGCCATGTCCTTGAGACAGATTTCGTCAGCGCCAGCGTCGATGAATGTCTTGGCAAGGTTGATGTAGAACTCTACGGTATGTATTGGTGAGTGGGTGATGCAGAGGGATGCCTGTGCAATCATGCCTGCCTCCTTAGCGTACTGTATTGAAGGGATGACGTTGCGTGGGTCGTTGAGACCGCAGAAGATACGTGTGATGTCGGTGCCCTGCGCCTTCTTCACCTTGTAGAAGAGCTTGCGAAGGTCCTTAGGACATGGACTCATGCGGAGTGCGTTGAGAGCACGGTCGAGCATGTGTGTCTGGATGCCTGCCTCGTGGAAAGGCTTTGTCCACTGACGTACTGCGTTATTAGGATTCTCACCATAGAGGAGGTTTACCTGTTCGAAACCACCGCCATTTGTCTCTACACGGTCAAAGCAGCCCATCTTGATGATTACTGGAGCTATCTTTACCAACTGATCCACACGTGGCTGATACTTGCCTGCGCTCTGCCACATATCACGGAAGACTAAACTGAATTTAATCTCTTTACCCATTGTTTTATATTGTTTTAAGTTTTTAATTTACGTATTTTTTCGTTTTCGTAGCGAAGCGTTTCGTTTTCGTTAAATCTTCACTACGTTTGCCACGGTGCCCTTGCCGCCGGTGATCTGACTAACGGACTGGCGTATCACCTCCATGATATCCTGTGGGATGGCTGGGGCTGGTGCTGCCTTTGGCTTTGTTGCTTCTTCCGGAGCTACTTTGTTTACGATGTTGATGAGCAGCTTGCTCAGATTGATGATGATGAGCAATACGGCGAATACTGTCACCATGCCGACAATCATCAGTGTAATACCTATGTTCATATCTTGTTTTATGGTTTTATGGTTTTACGGTGTAGGGTTTTGAAAAAATATTTGCACCAATTCTGGATGCAAATATCCAAAATTGGTGCAAATTTAGCAAAATTTATTGAAATATAAAAGTTTTTCTTTCAAAAATTTCATTTATTCCGCCATAAACTATCAAATTGTTACTTTTCCATGTCTTCATCTACCTCGTCAAGCCTGTTGCCCCAGAGATATTTGTCGGTGTCCTTTACGAGGACATTGCTCAAGAGGAGGAGTGCCAAGAGGTTAGGGATAGCCATGAGGGCGTTGAAGATGTCGGCGAGTGTCCACACGGTATTGAGGCTGATAGCAGAGCCTGCGAATACGGCAATGAGGAACAGCCATACGTAAATCTTCACTGCCTTGTAGCCTAAGAGGTATTCTACTGCTCTCTCGGAATAGATAGCCCATCCGAGGATTGTGGTGAAGGCGAATGTGAAGAGTCCGAAGACGAGGAGAGGTCCGCCGATGACTGGTATCTTGTTGAAGGCGAGCTTGGTAAGAACGCTGCCGTCCATGTTGGCGGTGTGTACCTGAAGGAGGTTTTGGAAGAGACGTCCGACACTGCCGTCCATGGTTGATGCGGCATCGTCGAAGCTGAGAACGCTGCTGACGATGACTACGCCTGTGATGGCACAGATGATGACGGTGTCCCAGAATGTGCCGCTAGAGCTGACAAGTGCCTGGCGCACAGGGTTCTTTGTCTTTGCGGCTGCTGCCACGAGTGGAGCGGAACCGAGACCTGACTCGTTGGAGAAGAGACCGCGAGCGATACCGTAGCGTGCTGCAATCATTATGGTGCTGCCTACGAAGCCGCCGCCAACAGACTCCATAGAGAAGGCTGAGGTGCATATCAGCTTTACTGCTGGCCAGATATAGTCGGCGTTGAGGAAGAGGATGTAGATACAGCCGATGACATAGATGAGTGCCATGAATGGTACGAGGGCTGTGCATACCTTTGCTATGCTCTTGATACCGCCGATGAGCACGAGTCCTACGAGAACCGTAACGATGGCGCCGGTGATGATGGTATCAACATGGAATACTTCGTTGGCGAGTGTAGAGATGGCGTTTGCCTGTACGGTACTACCGATGCCGAAGGCAGCGAGGGCGGTGAAGACGGCGAAGAGGATGCCTGCCCACTTTGCCTTAAGGCCGTACTCCAAGGCGTACATAGGACCGCCAATCATGTGGCCTTCCTTTGATACCTTGCGGTATTTCACGGCAAGGAGTCCCTCGCCGTATTTTGTTGCTATACCGAGGACACCGGTTATCCAGCACCACAGCACGGCGCCTGGTCCTCCGAGTGCTATCGCGGTGCCGACACCGACGATGTTTCCTGTGCCGATAGTTGCGGCAAGGGCTGTTGCGAGTGCTCCGAACTGTGACACGTCACCCTTCTTTGAGTCGTCTTTTGTCACGGAGAGTTTTATGGCAGTGAATATCTTTCGCTGCGGAAACTTCAGTCGGATGGTGAGAAACAAATGTGTTCCTATGAGAAGGATAATCATAGGATAGCCCCAGAGCAGGGAACTGATCTCGTCTAGTATTTGTGTTATTAAGTCCATTGGTGATATTTGTTAGTATTGTTGTTTACGTATTACTTATCAAGGGCTTCGTATTTTGAGTGCTGGGACTTATATTCCGGCACTATCTCCTTCATCTTTCCTACGATAGCCATGTCGTCATAGGTGTATGACAGCTGAAGGAGCTCTTCTTCGTTCTTCTCTGCCAGAGCGTATTCATACTCTCGTACCTGTGCCACCATAATCTTCGGATGCATGGTAGGCTTTGTCTGCTCGGCATCGTTGAGCACTTCTTCGAAGAGTTTCTCTCCGTCACGCAGTCCTGTGAACTTTATCTCCACGTTCTTGGCGCCTGAGAGGTCTATCATCCTCTGCGCAAGGTCGGCTATTCTCACCGGTTTGCCCATGTCGAAGACGAATATCTCACCGCCGTTGCCCATCGTTCCTGCCTCAAGAACGAGGCGGCATGCCTCAGGGATGAGCATGAAGAATCGTATTATGTCAGGATGGGTTACGGTCACCGGTCCTCCCTTCTGTATCTGTTTGCGGAACAGCGGGATAACGGAGCCGTTGGAACCGAGCACGTTGCCGAATCGTGTGGTAACGAACTGCGTCTGTGGGTTCTCCACATTCTTAAACTGCTCGAACTGCTTCACCGTTCCATCGACGATGGCTTTGTTCAGAGCCTGGCAGTATATCTCACAGATACGCTTGCTGCATCCCATCACGTTGGTTGGGTTCACAGCCTTGTCGGTGGATATCATAACGAACTTCTTCGCTCCGTATATCACAGCGAGGTCTGCCATCACGCGCGTACCATATATGTTATTCTGCACTGCCTCACTCGGGTTATTCTCCATCATCGGCACGTGCTTATAGGCTGCTGCATGGAAGACATATTCTGGTTTATACGTCTTGAAGAGGCTCTCCATCTTCGTCTTGTTGCTGATACTGCTGACAACGGTCTCGCAAGGAATATCAGGATGGTTGTTTGCCATGAAGAGACGCACATCGTGCATTGGTGTCTCTGCCGCGTCAACAAGCACCATCTGGCTTGGCTTGAAGGTAGCAATCTGTCTTACCATCTCACTGCCTATGCTGCCGGCAGCACCGGTGACGAGGACGCTCTTGCCTTTCAGCAGGTTTCCTATCGCAACGAGATCGACCTCTATCTTGTCTCTTGGCAGGAGGTCTTCAATCTCAACGTCCTTCAGCTGTGCTGCTCCGATGTCGCTCTTGCCGTCCCATTCCATCTCGCTTGACTGCACCATGATGCGTATTCTGTTCTTCACAAGGTCGTTAAGGAACCTTGTATTTTCTCTTAAGGCTTCGTTTCTCAACGGACTGACAAACAGTGTCTTAACACGCTTTGCACGCATCACGTCCATAAGGCTTTCATCATTGAGATACACCTTTATTCCCATGAGGGTGTGGTGCTTCATACTTGGTTCGTCAGCAACGAATCCTGAGAGGACATAGGGGCTGTTCTTGTCGCTGATGATGCTTCGTGCTATTGCCTCGCCGCCTTCGTGGACACCATAGACGAAGACCTTCACACGGTTGCTTGTGTAGAGGATGCTGTCGTACATCTGCTTCACGATGAGTCGCACAAGCATTGACGCCATTGTACAGAACAGGAAAGAGAGCAGCAACGAGAGGTATCTCACGTCTGTATTGAAATAGCCTACCCTATCAAGCACATAGTGTATGCATGCCGCCACCAACGTGCCGAAGCCCATAGCCGAAGCTATTCGCATCAGGTCAACGCTACTGCTGTAACGTACTATTCCGCTGTAGGTATGAAACAGTCTGAAGCCAACGAGATAACCTGGCATAAAGATAAGGTACGTCTGTACTATATGCCAGAAATTATGTGCCAAGACGTCTCCACCATAGGCTACATAACAGCCTACGATGCCCGCAAACAATACTATGACACAGTCCATAATGAGCACCACCCAATATGGTGCCGCACTACGACTGAAATACCATTCGGCTAATCTCTTTATTCTGTCCATCATTGTATTAATTCATATTTCGCAAGTTTTTCAACTTGCTCAGTTTATGGAAGTTAAAGAAGTTATAAGAAGTTATCGCTCCTTCGTCGCTAAGAAGTTAAAGGACAATAGCATAAATAGAGTAATGTCCTTTAACTTCCCTTAACTCCCTCTAACTCCTTTAACTTCCTTACACAAGTGAAACTTGTATATTAATTATTCTTCGTAACCGTTAGGGTTGTTCTTCTGGAAGTTCCATGAGTCACGGCACATGTCTTCAATGCCGAACTGCGCTTCCCAACCCAACTCTGCCTTTGCCTTTGCAGGGTTACAGTAGCATGTAGCGATGTCACCTGGACGGCGTGGCTTGATGCTGTAAGGAACCTTGAGGCCGTTTGCCTTCTCAAACGCCTTGACAACGTCGAGCACGCTGTAGCCATGACCTGTTCCGAGATTATAGATAGCGAG
Organism: Candidatus Prevotella equi; assembly: GCA_018065145.1. Taxonomy (GTDB): domain Bacteria; phylum Bacteroidota; class Bacteroidia; order Bacteroidales; family Bacteroidaceae; genus Prevotella; species Prevotella equi. Next base: position 5,824 of record JAGHTW010000071.1, on the reverse strand, counting down.
TCCCTGCTTCTTCTCTATCGCCTTGAGGGCTGCCACGTGACCTGTTGCGAGGTCAACGACGTGGATATAGTCGCGAACGCCTGTTCCGTCAGGAGTGTCGTAGTCATCGCCGAATACGCCCAGCTCCTTACGCATACCGATAGCGGTCTGTGTGATGTAAGGCATGAGGTTGTTTGGTATTCCGTTAGGATTCTCGCCGATAAGTCCTGACTCGTGAGCGCCGATAGGGTTGAAGTAACGCAGAAGCACTACGTTCCACTCTGGATCTGCCTTCTGAACGTCAATCATTACCTGCTCGAGCATGGACTTTGTCCAGCCGTAAGGGTTGGTGCACTGTCCCTTTGGACACTCCTCGGTGATAGGGATGATGGCAGGATCGCCATAAACCGTTGCCGAAGAAGAGAAGATAATATTCTTGCATCCGTTCTCACGCATCACGTCCATGAGCACGAAGAGTCCGTTCATATTGTTTTCATAATACTCCAATGGCTTTGCCACAGACTCGCCTACTGCCTTGAGTCCGGCAAAGTTGATTACAGCATCAATCTTGTTTTCCTTGAAAATCTTGTCCATCGCTGCACGGTCACGCACGTCAGCCTTTACGAAAGGCACTGACTTACCGATGATTTTCTCTACACGGCGCACCGCCTCTTCCTTAGAGTTTACAAGGTTATCGACTATCACAACGCTGTGTCCAGCCTTGTCAAGTTCAATCGCTGTGTGGGAACCGATATATCCGGCACCGCCTGTAAGAAGTATGTTCATAGCTTAAGTATTTATTTGGTTATTTTTAATATCTTTTTGTTAAAAAAAATGTATAATTTCGGCAAAGATAGTATTTTTTTTTCTTTCGTGCAAGCAATATTGTAATTTTTTGCTCTATTTTCATAACAATTCGTTACATGAGCAATGAGAGCACGATTGCACTTCGTTAGAATATTAACATTATATAACAGTTGGCAAAAATCTTTTAACACCAAAATTCACGTATAGGATTTTCATTGCCATCCGTTTTCGTACACGCCAAAAATGAGCCATTAGCAAACTACTGTCCTACAACGACTTACAAAAAGAGGCATAAAAACGGTGTTGCAAAAGCATAACTTTAGCACTGTAATCGTATAACTTTTACTATGTAATCGTTGAACTTTTACAACGTAATCGTGCAACTTTTACCGTGTAATCGTTGCACGATTGCAGCAGAAGAGCAAAAAGAGCATAAAAAAGTCGTGATTTTATGTCTTTGCGGAGGCAAAACAATACTACTTTTTCTCTAGAATGAAAATTTTTCTGAAACTTTTCAATCACTCAATATTAACATTCGAAACACTTTTTCACATTTTTACGATTAACACGTTGATTATTTCACTTATCACCGTTATTTATCTCCTTTTGATATTTCAATTTTTCTTTGTAACTTTGCAAACAAATAGCAATAAATACTAACTACAAACTATACCAACAAGACTTATGACAAAGACATTACACCTTATGCTGTCACTGCTTCTTGCATTGACGTCAACCTGTGTGATGGCACAGAAGATTACCGCTACATGGGCAATGAACAGTTTGTCCTACAACGGTGAATGCGCTTTAACAGGCGAAGCTGCCTACACCCAGCATGTTACCAACACGAACTATGTTGTTGGAAATAAGCTGACAGCACCGAAGATGCTCACCGCTTCAGGTGCTGAAACTGGATTTACAGCTGTGACCTACCCTAACCCGATGATTGCCTTTCAGCCTGCTGCAAAGGTTTCCAGCGTTACAACAGGGCACAGCGTCACATTCTCCATTACCATTGCAGCCGGTCATACCTTTAAGCCTACGGCGTTCAAGTACAACGCTGCCAAGGTAGGAACAGACGCTGGCGGCATGGTTATCAAGCAGAAGATAGGCAGCGGCGCAGAGACAACGCTTGCAGAGGTATCACCTCGCAGAAACAAAATCACCGCATCTGAGAAAATCGGTTATACAGACGGCACACAACTCATCAACGAGGTACTCTTTGAGGGAGGACAGACATACTCTATCATTGTCTATATCACCGGCAACCTTGCAACAGACAAGCAGCTGGCTATTGGTAATGTATCAATCGAAGGTGAGATAGACGAAGGCGTAAAGAACCTGTCTGACTATATCACAGCCTTCTCATGCAAGGCAGACGGTAAGGACATAAACCTCTACGACCGCGTTAAGACACTGAACAATGGCGATAAGGTCCTCTTCAACCAGAAGTTCCTGAACGAGCCTTCTGACTTCACGGCAACGGCGAAGTCTGGTTTCACCACAGCCCTCAGCTATAAGGACAAGGAGGTTACGCTCGAAGTGAAGAAAGGCAGCGAGGTGGTATATACCGTAGGCGTTGGTTTCATGACAACAAAATACACCAAGCACACCGGTGCAAAGCAACTCAACCGCGGTCTCCTGGCTGTTCAGACAGGTATCTTAGGCGGTGTCCTCGTAAGCTGGCGTGCACGTGCCAAGGATACTTACGGCGAGACTCAGTACAAGCTTTACAAGAACGATGAATTTGTCACCACCCTCACGACAAAGACGAACTATTTTGACCAAACAGGCAATACATCAGCAAAGTATAAGATAGAGGTTTGCGACAAGGATGGCAACGTCCTTGAGACACAGGAGACAAGCAAGGTCTGGAACAGACAGTATCTCTCCATTCCTCTTGCCAAGGCGCCGGAAGACACTAACGGCACCGGTGCTACTTATACCCCTAACGACGCTACCGTATATGACATGGATGGCGACGGAGAACAGGAGATCGTCTTCCGTTGGGAGCCTTCCAACGTACGCGATGGTGCCAATACAGGCACTACGGGTGCGGTATATCTTGAGTGTATCAAGCTCGACGGCACACAGCTGTGGCGCATTAACCTCGGTCAGAACATCTGGGCATCACAGCACACTGTGACATTCCTCTGCTATGACTTCGACGGTGACGGCTTCGGCGAGATGATCTGCCGCACAGCACCAGGAACAAAGGACGGCGAGGGTAACTTCGTTGTTATGGGAAATGACAACCCATACGCTAACTACGTTTCTGCACGAGGCAGAGTTGAGGACGGTCCTGAGTATCTCACCGTATTCGATGGCATGACAGGTGCTGCCATATCAAGCATGCACTACTGGCCTTCTCACGCAGACTTCGGTACACCAGCACAGAACGAAAGTAAATATGGTTCGCAGGCGCGTATAGAGCGTTATAATGCTACCATGGCACGACTTGACGTCAACGGCAAGGCTACTCCTTGTGCTGTAATGAACCACGGTTACTATAGCGCTGCATACTATCTCGCTGCATGTTATGACGGCAATGAGATAAAGGAAGTATGGCGCAGTTCTTTCGAGAAGAGCACCGAGGGTATGTACGGTCAGGGCTATCACACACTGCAGAGCGCTGACGTTGACGATGACGGCTTCGACGAGATTATCGTTGGCTCTGGCGTCATGGACCACAACGGAAAGTCTTTGTGGCGCAGCGGTGAGGGACATGGCGACGCTCTCCACGTAGGTGACTTTGATTGGGACAACCCAGGACTTGAGGTATTCTCCGTCATGGAGGACTATGACAAGGCAAGCGTAACATACTGCATGGACATGCGCGATGCAAAGACGGGTAAGTTGCTTTGGGGATGGCCTAAGGGAACTAGCGACTGCGGACGCGGTATCTGCGCTGACTTCGTACCAGAATATGACGGTGCAGAAGCTTCGAGCTCACGTTCTTCAAGTTTGCACACAAGCAAGGGCGAGGTAATTAATAACACTAACGTGGTTAATGACGGAAAGAACTTCCGCATTTACTGGACTGGTGACCTTTACGATGAGAATCTTGACGGCACATGGATTTCAAAGTGGAACTCAAGCGCAAAGAGATTCGACAATATCACAAAGCTTGAGACCGTTATCTCCGGAACAAGCTCCATCAACGGCACGAAGAACGTTCCTTGTGTTCAGGCTGACTTCCTCGGTGACTATCGTGAGGAGCTCATCTATTACTACACTGTAAACTCTGCCAACAGCATGTACGGTCTCCGCATCTTCACCACAAACTATGAGAGCAGCAATATGCTTCCATATCTGCGTGACGACGCTATGTATGACAATGCTATCGTTTGGCAGAACACTACATACAACCAGCCTCCTCACCTTTCCTACTCTCCTGTGCTGTATATGAAAGAAGTCATCACAGCAGCAAACGCAGTAAAGGCAACAGAGGCAGAAGCAGAGGGCGATGCTTACAATGTCATTGGTCAGAAGGTTTCACCTGACGCCAAAGGACTCGTGATAAAGAACGGAAAGCCTGTGCTGCAGAAATAAAAGTTTAGCATATCAATAATACAAAAAGTCCGGAAAGTGAAATCATTACACTTCCCGGACTTTTTATTAGGTTATTAATTTTAAGTCAAGAATACAAGTTTCGCATGTTGTAATTTGCATATTTTTTTGGTCGCTTCGCGAGAAATCTTGCGGCTGGCGCCGGAAATATTGTTGCTTACGCTGGAAATCTTTATCTTAAGAAATATTTCCCTTCCTAAATTTCCCCGAAGGGCAGAAGATTTCCGCTCGCAGAGCGCAAGATTTCTTGCCGTCAGGCAACTTGAGAAACTTTAATCAAGAATTATTTCTTTGCCATACGCTGGCGCTTATACACGAAGATACCCTTGTCGTTCTCCAGCGTCAGGGAATCAGGACCGAGGAGAAGCACCTGGAAAGTATCGGCATTAAGTATCAGGTTTGCATTTGCCGTTGACCAATGTGTGTATGGATTAGTCTCGATAGAGGCATTACTCTCCACCTCTCCATTCTCCTTTATCTCGAAGTTACGATCGAGTGACGTCCACTTTCCAAGGAGAGTATTGAGGTTAAGCAGTTTCTTCACCGCCAAACCGTCAGCGGTCTTAACCGTAACGACAGTCACCCTGTCACCAGCAAAGACACCACCCTGTATATCGGACAGCGTATCAGCATCCAACTCACACTCCTGTTGCTTTCCCTCATCGGTATTAATGACAAGCATGTGCATAGTAGTAGCCTCGTCAATAGTACCATAGAGCGCTGTATCAGGTATCGTGACAGCAATGGTATCTGCCAGTTCCATCTTGTCACTATCCTTCTTTCCCATGCAACCTGCCAGACATGCCATCATGATAGCTGCGGCAGAAAAATAAAATAATTTCTTCATAGTCTTTGTTTTTACTTATTCTTTCTCCTTTGCTTCATTCCAAAGAGCGTCCATCTCGCCAAGCGTAAGGTCTTTTATGTCACGTCCTTGTTCCTTTGCCTTCGCCTCAACATAGCCGAAGCGACTTATGAACTTACGGTTTGTCAGTTCCAGGGCGGTATCAGGATTGATGTGATAGAGACGTGCAGCATTGACGATAGAGAAGAGAACATCGCCCAGTTCCTTCTCGCTTCTCTCACGATCGCCTCGCTCCAACTCTGCTTTCAGTTCACCTATCTCTTCATAAACTTTGTCCCACACATCCTCACGCTTATCCCAGTCAAAGCCTACATTACGTGCTTTGTCCTGAATGCGATAAGCCTTGATGAGCGAAGGCAGCGAGCGCGGTACGCCAGAGAGGACGGTTTTGTTGCCATTCTTCTCCTTCTGCTTCACCTGTTCCCATATCTTGCTTACATCGTCAGAACTCTCTGCCGTCTTATCACCATAGATATGGGGATGGCGGAAGACGAGCTTATCGGCTTCCTTCGTCAGCACATCACACATATCAAAACGTCCCTGTTCCCTGCCTATCATAGCATAGAACACGAGATGTTCCATCACGTCGCCCATCTCCTTTTG
>JAGHTW010000195.1 GCA_018065145.1 Candidatus Prevotella equi | reverse complement strand
AGCACCAAACGAAAAAGCATCGTCAGATCCGCTGAGATGTCGGATTGACGATGCAAAGTTACTATGATTTACAGGCGAATGCAAGTAATTGAAATAAAATGGTTTGCGTTGAAACTGCGTCTGAATGACAGCGAAAGAAACGCAATGAAAACGCAAGTTTGAAGGCTTCATTTTACTTCATTTCAACTCGAAAAAATTGATTATGCTATCAATTTCCTTCATTATGTTTTAGCATTACAAAAGAAACAGGTCGCAAACATAGATGTTTCTCTACGTCTGCGACCTGCGTTCTTTATCGTTTACAGATATGATTATGTTGTTAGCTGGTAATAAAATCCGTCATGGTATTACGAAAATCATCAAATTTACCTATGTATAAAGGCGTATCTCTCAATGGTACCTCAATTATCTTGTGAGTGTTCTTGTCGGTCATACGTTGTTTCTCCTTCAATTTCTTCACAAATGTCTGTATCGTGCGTGCAGACTTTATGTTCATGTTTGGGTATTGGAGTGCCAGGGAACCTTGGAATGTCTTTATGTTTTCAATCTTCATCAGTCGTTCTTCCATCAAGACAAGAAATGCTATGGCATAGTCCCATCCGTCGTTATTCCTGGCAATATGGTTGCCAAATGCAGTGATGAACTCATTCTTGTTCTCCATGGTGAGGTAGTAAGACAATGGCTGAACTGCCGTTTCCGGCTCCATCTGCTGAATATCGGATGGTGGAATGACGGTTTGTTCTTGCTGTTCAGGCGTTTCTTCCTCATGCAGGTATTCCTCATTGGCAATCTCATTGTCCAGTTCGTCAAGCACCCATTGCAGTGCATTACCATTCTCTACCATTTTCCTGGTTCTGTTGAACCTTTCCCATTGCTCCTTTGTGCGATAGCCTGCCTTGATGCTACTCTTGATTGCTGTTTTCGCAACGAAAGAGCATAATCTGCGTTCAAGCCAGTTTAGATGTTTCTTGTCACAGGCAAAGCCTTCATTGAGCGACACGATACATTCGTAGAACTCGCCATAGAATATCCAACTGAGAATGAGTCCAGCGCAGATGTCTTCCGTCTTCATCCGAAATTCATCGACAAGTATCTTTGCTATAGACGAACCGTTGACCATGGAGTCCAACTGTTCCAACTCGGCTTCGGTATTTGACAACCATAGCATCTTCCATGTCTTTGACAGTGATGGTAGAAGCATAGCAACATGTTTATATACAGCCAGCAATCCCTTGCCGTCATCTTCATACATACTACGCTCAAACATCTTGCATTCAAGCAGATGCTCCATGCGCCATTGCAAAATCTCGTTGCGGAACTGCTCAAAGGCTTCCGAATTATAATCTTTATTATTCTCCATATCGTCAATTCCTTAAACATGCAAGCGGTATAACCTTTACTCCGTCTGGTCGGGTATAAGCCATCTCTCCACCTGTGAGGACAATAAGCAAGTCTGGCTCTCTCAGAGGCATCTGTTTCTCTTTTTCGTTATGCTCCTTCACCAATCGTTTTATTTCCAGCAGATGCGAGGCACCATCGTCAATCTCCTTGCTGCCAAGCTTACATTCTATCAATGCATAGCGTCCGTCTTCAAGATGCAGTACAAGGTCAGCCTCCAGTCCGTAGCGGTCACGGTAGTATGACAATGTGCTGCCATGAGCGGCAGAATATATCCTAAGGTCTCTGGCGCACATCTGTTCAAAAATGAAACCAAAGGTCTTCAGCTGTGTAGTCATAGCTTGTGGACTAAGTCCGAGCAATGCAACGGCAACAGAAGGATCGCAGAATGCACGCTTTGGACGACTCTGTATTACGGTCTTACTCCTGATTGCAGGACACCATGCGTCAATATCCTGTATGACAAACAATTTCTCCAGAGCTTCTACGTAGCTATCGAAGGTTGGTCGCGTACATTCCATATTTTCCGAGCCAACCACATCAGCTAGTAAGGAAGTTGTCTTTGCCAATGTTGAGATATTCCGGGCGTATGACTTTAATATGAGGTGTGCCAGTTTTGAATTACGCTTCACACCATCAACGCGTGATATGTCTTTTGTATAGACGGACTTGACATATTCCTTTGCAACGAGAAGTTTCGCCTTGTCAGTTTTCAGATTCAGTGTAGCAGGCCAGCCGCCACGACATGCAGAGAATATAATGTGCTCAACATCCATATCAGACTTCGCAAACACTTCCTTCTCGGGGTTGTCAAACATATCGATAAGAGAAACCGTACCATTAGACTCACCGTATTCGTACAAACTCATAGGAAGCATCTGCATTCTTGAGATACGCCCGGTTCCTGTATGGTGAATCTTTGAATCATCAACGCTGTTGGAACCAGTCAGGATAAACTGCCCAGGTAATCCTCGATCATCAACCATCGTGCGAACAGCATCCCAAAGTACAGGTGCATCCTGCCACTCGTCAATAAGTCTTGGTGTGTCACCCTCAAGAAGGAATGCAGGTTTTGTTGCAGCCGTGGCAAGATACTCATCCCTGTGGTTAGTGTCCTGCAGTCGGATAACACTGCGTGCGAACTGTTCTGATGTCGTTGTCTTTCCGCACCATTTAGGTCCTTCTACGAGGACTGCTCCCATTGCGTCAAGATGTTCTTGTAACTGTATATCAAATATTCGTTTAAGATATGCCATAACTTTTGTGATTTTTGTTATAAATGCAAAAGTACTAATTTTCTTTTAATTACACAAAATGTTTTTATGTATTGATACGTTTTATTTTTATTTTTTGAGATAATTAACTTTTAGAATTTGACATTAACTATCAGTTTGATTCCCCACGAAACGCACATTTTGTAGTTTCGTGGGGAATCTGTGTTGTCTATATGCGTGTTTTAGTCTATAAGCCCTACCAGCTCACGCTTCATGTCGTTGTCAATCTCACGGTAACGGGCAAATGCACGGCTGCCATCGGTATGACCAGAGAGTGATGCAACGAGTGCAGGATCCTTCACCTTCTTGTAGAGATTCCCGATGAAGGTTTTGCGAGCAGTATGACTCGTTGCCACATCACATAGAGGTCTCATCTCCGTTTCACGGGTGTACAGGTTAAGAACCGGAACCATACGATTGATGCCAAGTTTCTTCAATATCTTGCGGATGCTGTCGTTGTAATACGTTTCGTTAATCTTAGGAAGCAGTTTGTTGCCAGGCACACCAGAGAACTTTGCGAGCAAGGCTTTCGCTTTCTCGTTGAGTGGCACTCTGATGGTGCGTGGATTATGTCCTTTGGTCTTCTCTGCCACGTATTCCACAACACCGTCAATGATGTTGTCTTTGGTAAGCCTCTGAAGATCTCCCACACGACAACCGATTAGACACTGGAACACAAAGATGTCTGCATACACCTGCATACTACGGCAGCAATCACTGAAGTCCGCGTTGTATATGATGTCGCGTTCTTCCAGTGTGAGATAGAACGGCGGACCATATAGATCCTTTGGTGTCTCAAAGCTGGAGAATGCATCATTTGATGTGTAGTTATTCTTCAGACACCAGTTCATCACCGTGCGCAGACGTCGGAATATGGTGTTCAGAGTGTTGAGTGCCAACTGGCGTGGTGCATATTGCTGCGCTATGCCCTCGTAGATTTTCGGATAGAGGGTATAGTACTCATGCTCATGCAACAGGAAGTCCTGAAAGAGTCTCATGTCTGATGCCGTCATCGTGTCGATGTTCAGATAAAATCCTCTGCGTTTCTTCACATCACGCATGAAATGTTCAAATCTCTCCAGCTTCTTGGCATTCTGTATGTGATGCTGTTTTCCACCGTCTGTCATCGGATGAGTGTCTATGTACTCTCGGATGCGCGCTACAAACGAGTTGTTCTTGTCACCACCGCCACCGAGTTTGTTAATATTCGGATGGTGATAGTTCTCTATGATACCTTTCAGCCAGTCGCCATCAGCACCACGATAGTATTGCTCTGAGATAAGGGCTGTCAGCTCATGGACGGATTTGTTGAACGCTACGCGCTTGGTCTCGCTGACCAATGACACGCGTGACTTGTAGCCTTGTGCTTCAGGACTCCAGTGATTGGGATTGATTGCAAGTTCGCTTGCCGCCTTAATGTCTGTCTTACCATCGCGTACACGAAAGTAAACGTGTACCATGTCGGATGTGTTGTTCTTTGCTGCATCCTTGCAGCGTATGAATGCTGTTACTTTCATAAACGTGTATTTTGTTTTTTGTGTTTGTATATATAAATAAGGTGTAAATTTTATCAGTTTATCATGTCGACAAGTTCCTGCTTTATATCATCGTCAATCTCCCTGTATCGTGCAAAAGAACGGCTTCCGTTCACATGTCCCGTCATGGAACTTATCAGCAGTGGGTCATGCACCTTCTTGTAAATGTTGCCGATGAATGTCTTTCGGGCAGTATGACTTGTGGCGATGTCGCAAATTGCCCTTTGCTCTTCCTGCATGGTCTGTGTGTTGAAGACTGTCACCATGCGGTTGATGCCACATCTGTGCATCACGGCTCGAATGCCCTCGTTGTAAGTTGCACTTTGTAATGAGGGGAATAAATGTCCGTCATCCTCGTGGTATCTGGAGAGTATAGTTTTTGCTTTCTTGTTGAGTGGCACTGTCACGGCATCTGCATTGCGATGCTTCGTCTTGTGAGGTATGTATTGCAGCAAATCCCCGTGGATGTTGTCGCGTGTCATCATATCAAGATCTCCAATGCGGCATCCTATCAGCGACTGAAACACAAACTTGTCTCTGCATAGTTGCAAAGGAGCATCATCAGATAAGTCTGCCTCATAAAGTTTGTTGCGTTCCTCAAGAGTGAGATAAAAAGGAGAACCGTATGTAGGTTCAGGGATGGAAATATCCATGCAAGACTTATTGTCTGTTATCCCCATTCTCAGACACCAGAAGTGAACGACACGCAGGTGCTGCATGGCATGGATGACAGTGGTGTTAGACAGTTGTCTTGGCATAGAACGTTTCGACTTTATGAGATTTACATACACCTCTGGGTATTCTTCATAGAGACGATGTTCATTGATGATGTATTCGCGGAAATCGTTGTAGTCATCAGCTGTGATTGTTTCTACACACATACAGTAGCCTTTTTCACCGTCAACGGTTCGGCGGTACGCTTCATATCTGCGAACCTTCTTACTCGTTGCAATGAATACACACCTCGAACCTTTCGCCAGCTCATGTTCCGTGCAATACTGCTCAATCCTGTCTGCGATGGATGGCAACAGTTCGTCCTTGCTTCTGAGGCAATCAGAGATGACGCTCTTCACCCAGTTACTGTTGGCTGACTCCTGATTATATTCGTCAGTCAACTTTTCTATGATTTCGTTGAGCAAGGTCTTCATCGCCTTCTGCACTTCTGCCGAAACCTTACGGGTTCGTTTATAGCCTGGCAGCGAATTATCCCAATATTCACTCCATACCATAATGTCAGAGCGAACCTTTATATCAACACCCTTGGCGCGAACACGGAATGACAATGCCATATCTCCGTCACGCCACCATTCTTTGCCATCACCATTATCCCTTATATAAATATGGTGTGGCTCACTTACAGAATGATCAACCTTGTTGCTCTTCTGTTTTACTTCCGAAAGAAAAATTTTTATTTGCATAACCTTGTATCTTTTTTTAATTCAGCACAAAGTTAATACATTTCCCACGATTGTTCCCAATTATCCCCAAAATATCGCATTCACATTAAATTCATTTAACAAACCGATTTTTCCGTTTCTTGCCTTATTTTCAGTTCTTTACAAGCTT
>JAGHTW010000167.1 GCA_018065145.1 Candidatus Prevotella equi | reverse complement strand
CGTCCACACAAACTGCATGGTAACAAAGAAGGTCTATGGGAATGCCACATAAAAGCCGACTGGCTATTAATTTGGCAGCAGAATGATACAGAAATGACACTCCTGATGGTTTCCACAGGTACACACTCCGACCTGTTATCTAAATAACAAAAACATATTTTACTAACAAAAAACTCAAAACAAAAGATAGGAGAAAATAGATATGATAAATAAAAATATATTTCAAAAAGTAATGGAAGACAAAAAGGCCATTACCGAATGTATAAGACAGAATGGTAACATAAAAACATTACAACATGAAAGAGGTATCAAGTTCGCTACACCCATATCCATTGCGTAAAGATGAAGATGGTATATACACCTTTACGACGGAAGATGGAATAGAATACAATATCATATTCATAGATATGGGTGTTTACGCAGAAGAACTTTGGGGAGTCTATCAGTTCAATATTGAACGAAATCAAAATATTGTGCACAAAATAGACAACAGAATATATCATACTGTTATTTACATTCTCGAACGTTTCTTTCAAGAAACACCAGATGATGCTATTCTTATGGTATGCGACTCATCAGATGGCAAACAACAAAAACGTAGAAAACTCTTTGACAGATGGTATGCAAAGTCCAGTCACAAAGAAGATATAGATGTGTTTAATGCTGAATATCACGACTATAATAATGATAAAGTATATACCTCGTTATATATCAACAGGCACACTCCAAGATACAAAACTGTCGTAGATTCTTATATGCAACTTGTAAGAAACAGTATGATGCCTATATAAATAGACAAAAAAATAAACCAAACAAACATATTTTACTAATAAAAACTAAAACAAAATGAAAAAACTTTTTACTAAATTCCTACTCCTTGCCATCGCAATGCTAATGGGGGGGGTAAATTCTGCTAAGGCGGAAGAAGATGAACTTATTTTTACAGAAGATTTCTCTAGCGAAACTTACAATGTTACATGGGGAGGAACTTCTGCTGGTGGTGTCAGTCCTACGGTTTCAGACGGAGCATTGACTGTAGCTAATGGTTCACAATCTGGTGATAGAAGTGCATACGTATCATTCGGAACAAAAGCATACGAAGGATCTGCACACCTTACATTTGATATGAAAATGTGGAAGTCTGGTTGGTCTGGCAAGAATAATACATTCTATATTTATCCAACTGAAGAGAAAAACAGATATCCTTCAAGAACAGATGCTGTTGTTAAAATCTCTCAAGATGCAAATGGTGCTATTTCAATTAACGAAAATGCGCTTGGTACTTACGATGGAACAAATCTTACATACGACATTTATCTTGATGCAAAAAATGGTGCCGCAAAGGTTGTTGTACTAAATGGTGAAAAAGAAATCAAGACTTTTAATTTAGCTTCTACTGCAACAGGTATTGGCGCTTTCCACCTAACATTTAACAAAAACTATGGTTCATTCGCAATTGACAACATTTCTCTTTCTAAATGGACACCAATCGCAGTAAGCCATAATTATACAGTAAATGCAGTTGTCAACACAACAGTATTAAAGCAACTTGCTACTGGTGTTGCTAATGAGAACTCTGCATATGAGGTTGTAGGTTTGCCTTACGTAATCACTGTTGATGGAGTATGCTACAAGCTGAATGATAATGATGTAACAGGCTACAAGAAGTCTTTCACAATGGGAACTGCTGATGAAACAAAGACAGTTTCATACAGTGCAGCAAGCGATATCAACTACTTCTTCGAAGCTGAGTCTATTCTTTCAAGATCTTTTGATAACGTAAACGGTGCATACTCTGGTGGTAAGACAGCTGCCGTATATTCAGGCGCAGCTCTCACAATGACATCAATAAATGCAGGTATTTACACCATAACTGTTAACTCTTCTGTTCGTCGTGCTAATGAGGATATTCTTAAAGTTCAAATGTCTATAGATGGCACAAACTGGCTTGATGCAGGTTCAATTTCTCTTACAAGTAACTTAGGTGGAAATTATTCTGCTACTGACATTACCCTTAAAGCAAATGGTAGAATTCGCCTTGTAGAAAGCAAGAGTCAAAATATGTGCCACTATGTTGATTATGTAACTCTTACCAAGACTGGCGACTACACAGGCGAGACAATCACAGTTGACACTCGTGCTACTTACGTAACACCTGCTCCACTTGACTTCACAAATGTTGAGGGCGTTAAGGCTTATGTTGCTTCTGCTGTAACTGCAAGCTCTGTAACTCTTACTCAGGTGAACAAGGTGGCTGCTAACGAGCCTATCGTACTTCTCGCAGAAGGTGAAGTTACTGTAGATGTTCCTACATTCGTTGGCGCTGCTGGTACATACGATAACTACTTCGTTGATGCTGCAGCAGCTACAGAGGCTCGCACTGCTGGCATGACTATCTACGCTATCAGCAAGACATACGGCGACTTCCGCAAGGTTGGTACAACCGTAGAACTCCCTGCAGGTAAGGCTTACCTCGCTGTTGATGGTACTGCTGCTATTAAGGCAGTCGTATTCGACGACGACGCTACCGCTGCTGATGCAGTAGTGGCTGCACAGGAGAATGTTGCTTCTGTTAAGAAGTTCATGAAGAACGGTCAGCTCCTTATTGAGACTGCTAACGGTCTCGTTAACGCTGCTGGCGCACAGGTAAAGTAATGCATAGTGCATAGTTCATAATTCATAATATAAAACGTAAATTATTTCGAATGTTGCCTCACGGCAAGAAATACAGCGCTCTACGAGCGGAAATATTAAGCCCTACGGGGAAATATTTTATGATGAAAATATTTCTAAATAATTAAAATTTCCAAGCGAAGCGCTTACAATATTTCCGGCATAAGCCGCAATATTTCTCGCGAAGCGACAAGAACATAATTCGCGTTCAAAATAAAAAAAAAGAAAAAGACAATGAAAAAGACATATATGCAGCCTACTGCAAAGACAGTAAAGCTCGACAACCAAGTTATTCTCGCAGGCTCTGTTGTTGTTGAGGGTGAGAACAACCTCAACACTACAGGAGAAGATATTACAGTAACAGAAGACATCGCAGCCAAGAGAGGTGGTGACTTCAGCTACGAATGGTAATCGTACATAAGGGTTGGTAATACCATCCATCGCTTTATAATCAAAGCGGGTCAAGGATAGAAACTCCTTGTCCCGCTTTTTTTGTTAGTTTTTTTGGTGGTTACGGAAAAAATAAGTAATTTTGTACCTTGATTCACTATGTACGTTATATTCCATTAAATTATAAATTTAAACCATGGCAAAGAAAGATGGCGAGTTGACGCCAATGATGAAACAGTTCTTCGACCTCAAGGCAAAGCACCCTGAGGCTTTATTGCTGTTCCGCTGCGGCGATTTCTACGAGACATACTGCGACGATGCTATCGACGCGGCGCGCATACTCGGCATCACCCTCACCAAGCGTAACAACGGCGCATCACAGGGCGACGCCATGGCGGGATTCCCACACCATGCCCTCGATACCTATCTGCCAAAGCTCATCCGTGCTGGCAGACGCGTTGCCATCTGCGACCAGTTGGAAGACCCAAAGCTGACGAAGAAACTCGTCAAGCGCGGCATAACGGAGCTCGTTACCCCTGGCGTAGCAATGCAGGACAACGTGCTCAACTACAAAGAGAACAACTTCCTCTGCGCCATTCACTACGGCAAGAGCGCCTTTGGCTTCGCCCTCCTCGACATTTCCACGGGCGAATACCTCTGCGACCAGGGCAATCACGAGTACATAGAGAAGATGATAGCCAACTTCCAGCCAAAGGAAGTGCTGATAGAACGCGGCAGAAAGCAGCAGACGGAGCAGATGTTCGGTTCACGCCTCTGCCTCTTTGAACTCGACGACTGGGTCTTTACGGAGCAGACAGCCACGCAGAAGCTGCACCACCACTTCAAGGTCAGGAACATGAAGGGCTTTGGCGTGGAGAGTCTGAAGGAAGGTCTCGTGGCAGCCGGTGCCATACTGCAGTACCTGGAGCACACTCAGCACACCAATATCTCACACATCACACGCCTGCAGCGCATCGACGCCGAGCGTTTCGTGCGTCTGGACAGCTTCACCGTGCGCAACCTCGAGATAATAGCACCGCTGCATGAGGGCGGCACGGCACTCGTTGACGTGATAGACAACACCATTTCGCCAATGGGCGCACGACTGTTGCGCCGCTGGCTCGTCTTCCCATTGCGCGAAGAGAAGAAGATCAACGACCGCCTTGACGTGGTCGATTACTTCTTCCGCCAGCCTGACAGCCGCGATGTAATAGAGGAAGAGCTGCACCGCATAGGCGACATGGAGCGAATAGTGTCAAAGGTAGCCACAGGACGCGTCACACCGCGTGAGGTAGTGCAGCTGAAACATGCGCTCACGGCGCTGAAGCCTATCAAGGTTGTGGCGATGCAGTCGCAGGTGGACGTGCTGAAGAGGGTAGGGGAGAGCCTTGATACCCTCGACGCACTGAAGGACCGCATAGAACAGACGATAGAGATGGACCCACCGCAGCTCGTTGCCAAAGGCGGAGTGATACGCAATGGCGTGAATGCAGAGCTCGATGAACTCAGACAGATAGCATACAGCGGCAAGGACTACCTGCTGAAGATGCAGCAGCGCGAGATAGAGCGCACTGGCATCGCGTCACTGAAGATTGGTTACAACAACGTCTTCGGCTATTACCTGGAGGTGCGCAATACGTTCAAGGACAACGTTCCGCAGGAATGGATACGCAAGCAGACGCTCGCCAATGCAGAGCGTTACATCACTCAGGAGCTGAAGGAATACGAAGACAAGATACTCGGTGCCGAAGACAAAATCCTCGGACTGGAAACGAGGCTTTTTGCTGAGATGGTGCAGTACATACAGCAGTTCATCGAGCCACTGCAGCAGGACGCCATGCTGGTAGCAGAGCTCGACTGTCTCCTGTCCTTCGCCAAGACCGCCGTGGAGCACCGCTATGTGCGTCCAGTCATTGACGATAGCAACATACTCGACATACGCCAGGGTCGCCATCCTGTGATAGAGGTGAACCTTCCCGTAGGCGAACAGTACGTGCCGAATGATGTAAAACTGGAGGTTGGTGAAGCGCAGCCTCAAATCATCATCATCACCGGTCCAAACATGGCTGGTAAGTCAGCACTGTTACGCCAGACGGCGCTCATCGTTCTGCTGGCACAGATAGGCTGTTACGTTCCGGCGGAGTCAGCACGCATCGGTCTTGTGGATAAGATCTTCACCCGTGTAGGAGCCAGCGACAGTCTCTCTACGGGCGAGTCAACATTCATGGTTGAGATGACGGAGGCGTCAAACATCCTCAATAACGTCACGGACCGTTCCCTCGTGCTCTTCGATGAGTTAGGACGCGGCACCAGTACCTACGACGGCATCTCCATAGCGTGGGCGATAGTGGAGTATCTTCATGAGCATCAAGGTGCCACGGCGCGCACACTCTTCGCCACACACTACCACGAACTCAACGAGATGCAGAACCATTACTCCCGCATCCGCAACTACAACGTATCGGTGAAGGACATCAACGGTAAGATTATCTTCCTGCGCAAGCTCGTGGAGGGCGGTTCAGAACACTCCTTCGGTATCCATGTAGCGCAGCTTGCGGGCATGCCGTCATCCATCGTGAAGCGTGCCAACGAGGTTCTCGCAGCACTGGAGAAAGAAGCATCGCAGGTAGGCGCCGCAGGAAAGAAAGATACGCGTGAGGCTCTCGGCAACGTCAGTCAGCAAGGCAGCGCACAACTATCGTTCTTCCAGCTCGATGACCCAGTGCTGATGCAGGTCCGCGACGAGATAATAGGTCTCGACATCAATAACCTCACACCGATAGAGGCGCTGAATAAACTGAATGAGATAAAGAAAATAGTGGGAAAGTAATTAAAATCCTATGAAGACTATTATTTTAATAGTGATAATGCAGATGATAAGTGTGGCTATGCACGCCGATGGCAAGACGCATCGCATGTATTACCGCATGGACACGAACACGAAGATGATGACGTTCGTGAGCTTCAAGGATGATCCTGCGAAGATGAACTGGATAATACCTGCCAACGGCACTATCTATCCTTGGATCAACGATAAGAAATATGAGTGGGGCACGATAAAGAAAGACATTCCACAAGGCAACAACAAGATTACCGTCAGCACTACCATGCGACGTTATCTCTTGGGTTACAACATCGTTGAGGAATACACCATAGAGAACAACAGCAAGGTGCCGGTGGATATATCGCAACTGAGCATCTGCACACCATGGAACGCCCGTTACCTGAGCATCGACTCCGTAAAGGCAAAGCGTTGCACCGTGGAGGTCTTTATAAAAGATGATTCCGACAACAACGCCGCGTCACATAACAATTATGATAAGTCATGCGTTAAGGCAACGCGCATCAACGGACACGGTCCGCATGTAGGTCTTGTCATAACACGCGGCAACATCAGCGGTTACACAACAGGCGACTGCAATGACCTATCCGACAACAGCACCTGCGGCATCATGTATATGATTCCCGAGAAGGTAATGCTGCAACCAAAGAAGAAATATGTCATCGAATGGCATATCTTCTCTTACAACGACGATGAAGACTTCAGGAAGAAAGTTCATTTAATTAAATAAAGAGACCCACCCCGGCCCTCCCTGTGAGGGAGGGAGTGCAATCTCGCGCAAAGAATTCGATAAATAAAAAACATATAAACAAAAAAAGGAAAATGTAGAATGGAAATGGAAAGTAATCATAATTTTCAATTTTCAATTCTCAATTTTCAATTTGAAAGCAATGGAATACAACTTTAGAGACATTGAAAAGAAATGGTTCTCTTATTGGAAGGACCAACAGACGTACAAGGTAAAGGAAGACGCTAACAAGAAGAAGTTCTACGTTCTTAACATGTTCCCTTATCCATCAGGAGCGGGACTGCACGTAGGTCATCCTCTTGGCTATATCGCCAGTGACATATACGCTCGTTACAAGCGCCTGCAGGGCTTCAACGTGCTCAACCCAATGGGCTATGATGCCTATGGTCTGCCAGCAGAGCAGTATGCTATCCAGACAGGTCAGCACCCAGAGGTAACTACCAACGCCAACATAGCACGTTACCGTGAGCAGTTGGATAAGATAGGCTTCTGCTTTGATTGGGACCGCGAGGTACGCACCTGCGACCCTATATATTATAAGTGGACACAGTGGGCGTTCCAGAAGATGTATAACAGTTTCTTCTGCAACAAGGACCAGAAGGCTTACCCTATCGAAGAGCTCATAGCACGCTTCGAGAAGAAGGGCTCCGTAGATCTCAACGTGGCTTGCAGCGAGGACATTCTCTTCACCGCCGACGAGTGGAACAGCTACGACGAGAAGAAGAAGTCTGACATCCTCATGAACTACCGTATCGCGTTCATGGGCGAGACGATGGTAAACTGGTGTGCCGGTCTTGGCACCGTGCTTGCCAACGATGAGGTTGTTGACGGCGTCAGCGTGCGCGGCGGCTTCCCTGTAGAGCAGAAGAAGATGCGCCAGTGGTGCCTGCGTGTCTCTGCATACTCACAGCGTCTGCTCGATGGTCTGGAGACAATACAGTGGAGTGACTCTATCAAGGAGACACAGAAGAACTGGATTGGTCGTTCAGAGGGTACTGAGGTAGAGTTCAAGGTTTGGAACGATAACTATAACGAAAACGAAAAATCATTCACCATCTTCACTACTCGTGCAGATACAATGTTCGGTGTTACCTTCATGGTACTCGCACCAGAGAGTGACCTCGTAAAGGAACTGACCACTGCCGAGCAGAAGGAAGAGGTAGAGGCATACGTGAAGTACGTTGCCGGCCGCACCGAGCGCGAACGTCAGATAGACCATAAGGTGACGGGCGTCTTCTCTGGTTCATACGCCATCAACCCATTCACAGGTGAGAAGAATCCTATATGGATATCAGAATACGTCCTTGCAGGCTACGGCACCGGCGCCATCATGGCAGTACCAGCACACGACTCCCGTGACTATGCCTTCGCAAAGCATTTCAACCTCCCTATCATACCATTGATAGAGGGTGCTGATGTGAGCGAGGAGTCATACGACGCCAAGGAGGGTATCGTAAGCAACTCTCCAGCACCTGGCAAGGAGCCAATGACCTTCGATGGCGAGGCACTCATCCTCAACGGCATGACCGTAAAGGAGGCAATAGCTGCTACGAAGAAGTTCGTGAAGAAGCATAACATCGGTCGTGTGAAGGTCAACTACCGTCTTCGCGACGCTATCTTCTCACGTCAGCGTTACTGGGGCGAGCCATTCCCTGTATATCACAAGAACGGCATCCCACAGATGATACCTGAAGAGTGTCTGCCTATCGAGCTCCCACAGGTGGATAAGTTCCTCCCAACGGAGACAGGCGAGCCACCTCTCGGCAATGCTACCAAGTGGGCATGGGACGAGAAGAACCGTCAGGTTGTCGATTGCAGTGCAATCGACAACGAGACAATCTTCCCTCTTGAGCTTTACACCATGCCGGGCTTCGCAGGTTCTTCTGCTTACTACCTGCGTTATATGGATCCAAAGAACGAAGAGGCTCTCGTAAGCAAGGAGGCTGATGACTACTGGCAGAACGTTGACCTTTACGTTGGTGGTTCAGAGCACGCTACCGGTCACCTTATCTACTCACGCTTCTGGTGTAAGTTCCTCTATGACCTTGGCGTTTCATGCAAGGACGAGCCATTCCAGAAACTCATAAACCAGGGTATGATTCAGGGACGCTCCAACTTCGTTTACCGCATCAAGGACACCAACACCTTCGTTTCACTTGATAAGAAGGATGGCTATGACGTAACACCTATCCACGTGGATGTGAACATAGTATCAGGCGATGTGCTCGACGTAGAAGCATTCAAGCAGTGGCGCCCAGAGTACAATGACGCTGAGTTCGTGCTCAACGACGAGGGTAAGTATGTCTGCGGATGGGCTGTTGAGAAGATGTCAAAGTCTATGTTCAACGTTGTAAACCCTGATATGATTGTTGAGAAATACGGTGCTGACACCCTGCGTCTCTACGAGATGTTCCTCGGACCTGTTGAGCAGTCAAAGCCTTGGGACACCAACGGCATCGATGGCTGTCACCGTTTCCTCAAGAAGTTCTGGGGACTCTTCTACGACCGCGACGGCAACTGGCTGCCTAACGACGACCAGCCAACGGCAGAACAGGAGAAGTCTCTGCACAAGCTCATAAAGAAGGTGACACAGGACATAGAGCAGTTCTCATACAACACCTCTATCTCTGCCTTCATGATTGCTGTCAGCGAACTGCAGAAGTGCCGTTCTAAGGCGGTGCTGAAGGACCTCGTAGTGCTCATCGCACCATTCGCACCATTCATTGCTGAAGAGCTCTTCCAGAGTTTGAAGAGCTTGAAGAGTGAAGAGTGTAGAGTGAAGAGTGAAGAATCTGCTGGCGGCTCTGTTTGCGATGCTCAGTGGCCAGTGTTTGATGAGTCAAAGATGAAGGACTCTGAGATCACCATGCCGGTGCAGTTCTGTGGCAAGACACGTTTCACCATGCAGGTACCTGCTGATGCCGCTAAGGATGTCGTAGAACAGATGGCACTCACTGATGACCGCACAGCGAAATATACCGATGGCAAGCAGATAGTAAAGACTATCGTCGTGCCAGGAAAGATTATTAATATCGTGGTGAGGTAGAAAAATTAAAAATATAATGCATATCAAAATTTTTAGATTTCTCTTTTTCATTATCACTTGCCTTTGCTTTGTGACAAACTCAGCGCTTGCACGTGAGATGGGCGTATGGACGCATTACAACGCCTACAACGACGTGAAGATAGTGGTGCCGACGAGCGATGGTGTCTTTGCCTTGTCGGGTGAGGGATTGCTGTATTCATACAAACCTTCTGACGAGACATTCACGGAGTTTAACACCTCCACATATCTCAACGACTACAACAGCATCACGGACATCGTCTATAACAGCGCTACGCGTCGTATGCTGATATGTTATGACAACACCCGTCTCGACATTCTCTCCACCAAGGACAACAGCTCCGTCAATATCTCCGCCATCGCCAATGAGACGACGATGAACAAGAAGACCATCATCAACGTCTTCTCACACGGCAAGAACGCCTATGTCGTCATGCCATGGGGCATCATCATCATCAACATGGAGCGTCAGGAGATACTCGACACCTACCGTCTGGACACCGACAAGGAGACCATCAGTGATGTTTTCGTTGAGGGTGACATGATGTACGTCAGCACCTCCGCGCCATTAGAGCCTTACGGCACCACCATGATATGCGGCGATACGAAGAAGAACCTCATTGACAAGGACAACTGGCAGGCTGTTGACGCCGATAAGCAGACGGAGATACTCAGCAAGATGAAGGCCATCAAGCAGCAGCGCAACATCTACACCACAGGAACGGAAAAGAAGAACGCCGACCTCATTTCTGATAAGGTAAACAACTGTTACTGGGGCAGCGACGATGACAACAACCTCGTGCGCTACAAGAAGGAGGATGGAGCGTATGTAGCCGTGAGCAAGGCGCTGAAGCCTTACGGTCCTTCGAGCAATAAGTTCTACAAGATACGTTGGCAGAACAACAATCTATACACCGTCAGCGAAGGTTTTATTGCCTTTGAATACATTCCTGATAAGGCTGCAGTGGTACAGATGCTCAACAGTGATGGTAAGTGGTGCACTTTTGAGAAACCTATGTGTAAACATCCTTATACACACACTTTCAATCTCTCCAATGATATCGTTGTTGACCCTCGCGACACTGCCCATGTCTTCGTAGCAGCCAATGAGGGTTTATACGAATACCTCAGCGGTAAGTTCGTCAAGCACTACAACAGCGACAACAGCCTTATCCCTGGTTTCAAGGACAATAGTAATAGCAAAAACTACCAGATGATTCTCGGCATGGCATACGACAAGAACAACACGCTGTGGGTGCTCAACTCCTACTGTTCACGTGGACTCATGTCACTCAAACAGGCATCGCCACGCGACACCACCGCTGCCGGCAACGTATGGAACTATTACAAGCATAAGGAACTGGACGTCTATTCTCCTGCCGAGCGTTACCTCTCGCATGCCTTCTTTGCCAAAGACGGTAAGATGTGGTTCCTCAACGGACATGGTCTTGAGACTTCCTTCTATCGCTATGACCCATGGTTGGATGAGCTTATCACCTTCGAACCAAAACACAATCAGGACAATGCTCCGCTGTATTCTGGCGACGATTATCAGTTCCTGCGCGACATAGCGGAGGATAAAGAGGGTAACATCTGGATAACAGGTAACCGCGGACTGGAATACCTGCCAAAGGACATGCAGAACGCTCCGTCAAAGGTGATATATCAGTACAAGGTGAATCGCGACGACGGCACCGGACTGGCAGATTATCTCTTCCCCGTCATCGATGCTTCGTGCGTACTCTTCGACAGCGCCAACCGCATGTATCTCTCTACCATCGGCAATGGCATATACATCGTCTCTGCCGACAAGAAAACGGAACTGGCACACTACACCGCCGACAACTCACCGCTGAAGAGTAACAAGGTGTATTACATGCAGCTGGACGAGAAGACAGGCACGCTCTACATCTCCACCGACAAAGGACTCTGCTCCGTCGTCACCGATGCCACAGAGGTACCAGAGTCGCTCAACAAGGAAAACATAAAGGTGTATCCTAACCCTGTAAAGCCAGAATACACCGGCGACGTAATGATAGAAGGCCTCACCGTTGGTGCCGACATAAAGATAACCACCGCCACCGGCGTGGTAGTACACGAAGGCAAGTCAACAAGCGGCATATACCGTTGGGACGCCTGCGACCGCTGGGGCGAGCGTTGCAGCACAGGAGTATATAACATCCTCCTCGTATCAGCAACAGGCGAAGAATCAACCGTTGCCAAAGTAGCCATCGTTAAATGAATAAGTAATAAGTAAAAAGTAATAAGTAATAATGAAAAATTGTGATTACGTTCTGCGGGTTCAGAGGTAATCACAATTTTTCATTTTTAATTATTCATTTTCAATTTTCAACTTTCAATTTTCAATTTTCAACTTTCCATTTTCCATTTTCCATTTTCCATTTGTGTATAACTCCGTGGATAACTCCTTCAAAACCCACTGCATAACAATACAACAACCATATCCTTATCCACACAGGCACCCTTCATCATACCATCACTATGGATATCCACAACTATTTCAACAGCGTTTTCTTGAGCTTTTCAACACATTTCCATACTCAAAAAAACACCAAAAAAAGGCACCGTAATCGTGATACAATTACCCACTAATCGTGCTGCAATTACAAGGTAATCGTGCAACTATTACACAGTAAAAGCATCACGATTACAACACCCCTGAAAAGACACTTATCAACATATCCACAATATATTCTTCTTATTATTATTTTTTTTCTTTTAAGATATAAATAAGGAGTAAAAAGAATAAATTGTGTGCTTTTCTTCGTTTATATAGGAAAATATTGGTATATTTGCAACAAAATCCAAAAACCCTATCAATGATGAAAAAACTAACTACCAAGACTTTCCTGTTCCTTTTATCTTTCTTCTCTGCCGTTGCAGTGCAGGGTGCTAATCCGGCGAAGGGTTCGGCGGTGACATTCGATGAGACGGTGCGTTATTCGCATTTGGTGATAAACTCTCGCCTGGGCGACTTCAAGGCGAACACCAGTGCGGCAGCATTGGCGGTATATGATGGCGACGAGAAGAAGAGCAGTCGCAGCGGTAAGGCAAGCGAACTGGACTACGTGCCTGGACTCGTGGCGAAGGCTGTCATAGAGGCGGCGCAGTATTATAAGAACGAACCTTGCGGCAGGAGCTGGTACAACAGCATCGCCGACTATGCCAACGGCTGTTACAACAGCGTGGCAACGGGCGGAGGAAGCCTTGACGACCTCAATGCGGTGAAGATATACTTCGGCGTCAACGAACTCTCAAAGGAGGGCGCTCCGTTCGCCAACAGCACCACATACAACAACACCCTCACGGCTATGCAGAAGGCGCTGCAGGGACTGAAGGCACACAACAGCAAGTATGCCATCAGCGAGAGCACGCTGAAGGATGCTGCCGGCGGTTGGTGGCATAAGTCCGGATACGTCAACCAGATGTGGTGCGACGGACAGTATATGGGTCCGGCACTGCTGGCACAGCTCAACAATTTCGGCTACTCCTTCAGCGACGGTGGCGACTGGGAAATGGTGACAAGGCAGTTCACCATCTCATGGAACTACCTATGGAACGAGGAGACGGAGCTGCTCTATCATTGCTTCACCGCAGATCCTATGGATGCCGCCTCAAGTAAATGGGTGGGCATAAGCAACGCTGATCCTAAGATATATCACTCCGCTGAATACTGGGGCCGCGCCGAAGGATGGTATTTCCTTGCACTGGTGGACGTACTGGAACAGATGCAGCAGGCGAACCTGACAAAGACAGGCAACTACACCACCTTGCGTACATTATTAAATAAGATGGCGGCGGGACTGGCAAAGAAACAAGACGCTGAGACAGGTTGCTGGTATCAGTTGCTGAACCACGACGGTTCCTTCAAGCCAAAGAACAACTATAACAGCACGTATCGCTATACCTCCAGTGACGTGGCAAACTACCTGGAGTCATCGGCTACAGCCATCTTCACAGCAGCATACCTCAAGGGCATGCGTCTGGGACTGTACGACACCGACTACACCGCCGTTTCAAAGAAGGCATACCAGGGCATGGTGAACCAGTTTATGAAGGCCGACGGCAATGGTGGCGTGCACCTCGTAGGCTGCTGTAAGTCTGCCGGTCTCGGCGGCTCAAACTACCGCGATGGCTCAGCGCTCTACTACCTCGTAGGCAAGGACACCAAGCCAACAAGCTACGACCCAGCGTCATCAGACTTCTACACTGAGGGCAAGGTACTCGGAGCATTCATCATCGCCGCAACCGAATACGAACGTCGTTTCCTTGACGGCGACAAAGGCATAGGAACCATCACCGGCGGCACCAACACCGACCTGACGGAGTTAGTTCGTCGTTGTGACATAGATGGCGACGGTGTAGTAACGATGAAAGACGCCAACATCGTCGTCAACTGCTATCTACAGCTCAATAACTAACTAGGGTGTCCAATTTTAAGTAAAGATTTTTAAAAACGGCTGTATTGTTATTTCCACAATGGATTGTTCTCCCACCCATAGGTAAAACCAAGCATGAATACAGGTACTTTGGGATGCAAAGTGAATAACTGCTTGATTTCTTCCTTCATTCTATTTTCTGGAGCGATGGCATTGCACAGATAAAGTAAGCATGATATTACGCCAAAAACACGTTTTCTTTGGTTTTCCGTCATATCATTTGATAACCAACCATAACGATGTCCTTTGATATTAACAGGTTTCTTTGAAAAAATTCTATACCATAAGCGTGAGTGATGAGCTACTACATTTCTTAGAACGGATAATGCCTCAAGCCAACTGGATAGTTCTTTGGAAGAATACAAACCAAATTCATTTGCAATTGTCGATTTCAATGGTGACTGTGCTTTCAGGTTCTTATACATCTTTGAAAGTGTTCCGAATGTTGCCGTCTCAATAATCATCCACGCATCTGGATTATCACCATCGAAAGACTCTTCGTCCCAATCATCATGATCTCTGATATAGTCGCGTGCAAAAGGATCTGTGCTTCTGCCAAACTCGTATTTCAAGTCAAGCACAAAGTCCTCATGATATTCTT
Organism: Candidatus Prevotella equi; assembly: GCA_018065145.1. Classification (GTDB taxonomy): domain Bacteria; phylum Bacteroidota; class Bacteroidia; order Bacteroidales; family Bacteroidaceae; genus Prevotella; species Prevotella equi. The sequence continues at coordinate 354 of JAGHTW010000167.1, read as the reverse complement.
TGTTCTCAAACAATGTGTCGTCAAGATACCACAAACCGCTATCTGTCGCTAAGGAAAGAACAGAAATGATCTTTGTTCTCAGACCAACTTCAAGGGTTTCAATAGAGTTAAAGAGAATTTGACGAAGGGACTTGTCAAACTCATATAGTTCGATAACATCCTCAAAACATACGTCTTCCTTGAAATCGCCAGAGACCTCATCAATCATATCAATCCAAAAGTATTTCAAACGGAAATAGCTAACACGACCAAGATACTTCCTTGCAAGTTCTTCGTCATTGAATTCCATCCCCAGATTCTTCAATCTTGATATCTGTTCTTCAACAGTTCTTGGCTTCTGATTACTCATATATA
>JAGHTW010000128.1 GCA_018065145.1 Candidatus Prevotella equi | reverse complement strand
TGAATTTATTTTATTTCAACCCTGAATGCAACGGAGCCTGTCCCTTTGCCCCCCCCTTGACAAGGATGCCTTCTCCGGATGGCTGAAAGGCAACACTCTTGTTGTCAGAAAGGGAGGCGATACGCTTTACCTTATCCGCAGGGATCGCCTTACAGGTGAAAGGCTTACCGTCCCATTGCTTGACAAGAACATACACGGCATCACCCTTCGGCGTTGCAGAAGGCTTGCAAGTATAGCGTATTACCCCTCTGCTTGGGCATGTGTGTAATTCTTATAGAATATTCCGAAAAGAAAACCAAGACAAACACATATTATGCCGAGTAACATAAACTGGTAATCATTGAAGCGGTCTGCGAGATAGTGTGACATAGTGAATGAGAATTATTGTAAAACTTCTGCAAAGGTACAAAAAAAAATCCAAACCACCAACTTATTTACGAAATATACGGTGATACGCTGTCACGCTGATACACTGTGACAGCGTGACAGTGTGACACCGTAACAAACTGATTTTCTTTATATTATATATTATATTATATATTATATATTATATATTTTTATTAAAATATTCTGTTCAAGGAAACATACAAGACGCATATATATACGCGAAACACGCTGTCACGCTGTCACGTTGCAACTTTTTACTGCTTATATGTTAAAGCGTTTATACACACGTTAAAATAATTAACTTTTTCTGTAAGAATATAGTTAAAAAGTAATAGTTATTATATTAGGCGCTGAAAACAAGAAAATCTGCGTCTAATAATAAAGCTATTACGCTCTAATTACATAGCTCATAAAAACGGTGTAAAAAATGTTAACGCCCGAAAGAAAATTAACGAAAATCTTGCGCATGTGAAAAATTATGTGTACCTTTGCCCCCGATTTTAACAGATGCGCAATGTGGCGCATCACGAAAGCCTAAATCTATTATGGCTATCCAGTACATTACTCGCCAGGACACCCGTCGTGGCTCTGCCAAGCTCTGGTACGGTCGTGCCGTACACCCATCTACCGTCAACCTCGACAAGCTCGCTGACCGCATCCAGCGTCAGTGCTCCATGACCAAGGGCGATGTCCTCGCAGTGCTCACCGAGCTCGTGACGGTCATGAAGGATGAGCTCCAGAACTCCAACAAGGTGAAGCTCGATGGTCTGGGAACGTTCGCCATCGGCATCAAGACCGTAGGCGCATCGACTGAGGAGGAGTTCAACGTTCAGGAGTACGTGAAGGCGTTCCGCGTGAACTTCTGCGCCGAGGGTCACAAGCAGCATGGTGGAAAGATCATGCGTACTTTCTGCGACAACCTCCTGCTCAAGAAGGCTGTGGGCGCAAGCAAGACGGGAAAGTCAGTCACACCCTAACATCGGAGATGTAAGCTATGATGACAGGAAGCACTAGTAAATGGACGGTGATTATCAATGCGGTTCTCACAGCCGCATGCACCATCCTCAGCGCACTCACAACCGCCAGTTGTGTTAGCAGAATGTAGCCCATCTCCCTCTTTCCCATTCAAAGTGCATCTCGCTCAATGCAAGATGCACTTTTTTGATGCGTTTTAGGTAAGTTCGTGTTATAGAGTGTTAAAGTCTCCAAAATTCGCATCTTTTTTCTTAAATTCTGTTTTTTTTTTTTTTTTTTTGTTAAATCTCCGTACCTTTGCCCCCGTCAACAAAAAATAGCGGTATATGATTACATTTATTCTTATCGTAATAGCCATTGCAGTGGCTGACACATGGCAGAACTGCATGACGGAGAGTGAAAGAACGGAGTTTATTAACAATCTAAAAATTGACTAAATGAAAAAGAAGAGAACAAAAAAAACTAAAACTGACAACAAAGCAATAGAAGCAGGTCTTCGTACTTTGTCTGTCTTAAATGCAATCGGGCTTACACCTGATGAGACGAAAGAATTTCTAATTGCACTCAACTGCACTGTACTAGAGCAAGTCTCAAAAGTTACGTCAGAAGATTCTACAGACTTACTTGCATTCGTAACAGCTTCCACAATTAAAAATCTTATACAAAAAGATGGACGAAAAACGTCATGAAGATAGCTGCATTAAAGGTTTAGCAGTAGCAACTGGACTACTCCGTGAATTAACAAAAGCAGAACTCTCGCCGTTAGAGACTGTGATCGCGACGGCGTATCTGACGAAGTCTGTATGTAAAGAGCTTAAGGATGTAACACAAGAAGACTTTGCAGAAATACTAGATATGATTTGCGATACGTCAACAAGACTCTACTTGAATGAGCTGAAAAATTAAGAAGAGTGAAAGAACGGAGTTTATTAACCAATTAACAACTGAGTAAAATGGAAAAACTGACAATTGAGGAACTTGCCTCGAAGGAAAAGATCGTAAAAACAGAAATCGACCTTTTGGACGTTATTAAAAAAGCCGATCTGGAAGCAGAGGAAGCAGAGAAGGTGTTAACACGTCTGATGTATGAACTCATAGTAGCAATTTCCGTAGCAAGCAAAGAGGACTATTCAGACGTCCACGCAAGAGTATGTGCGAAATCTTGCCTTTTGAAGTTAAAGAACACTAACGAAGAGTCAAAATGAGCAAGCGTGTTGTAAAGATGCTCGATGCTCAACGTACGATTGACTTCGACCATGCGCTAAGGTGTTTCTGTAGGGTATGCTCCTATCAGAAACCCAAGTGCAAGACAAAGTGGAAATGCGCTGCCTACAAAGAGTTTTGTCAGGCGCTCACAGTATAACAACAATCCAAAAAAAACATTAAGACAATGAAAAGAACAGGTAAAATCACACACGTTGGCACTCCGAAGGAAGGTGTTAGCAAAAGAGGTCCATGGTGCTTTACACCAGTAACAGTAAAATGGGGAGAGCCGTCAAGAGGTGTCGAAGACGAAATACACACCGTCACGATGGACGTAAAAGGCAGAGTAAAGGCAGCTGCAGTAGAGGACTGCATGCGCCGAGAGGCTGTCATCAACTTCTCGCTATTCTTCGAATCCCGAGAGTGGAAAGACACAAGAATAACTACAATCACTGGCTATCTTCCTAAGGAACTGATGGAAGACGAGAGCCAGCCGCAAACATTCTAAACTATATGGCAAGAGGAATCGAACTCAACAACCCCCTCAACATCAAGAAAAGCAACAACACCTGGAAAGGTCGCGTTACTCCCGGCAAGGATTCCACCTTTGAAGAGTTTCACGACAAGATTTGGTGCTACAGAGCAGGTTTCTGCATTATGCTGAGCTACTTCAAGCGAGGCATACACACCATCCACAGCATCATCCACACGTGGGCTCCACCGAAGGAGAACGACACGCAGAACTACGTGCAGTTCGTTTCGACCTACGCAGGTCTGGGCAAGTTTGAGGTTATTGACTTCTTCAACAAAAGGTTGATGTGTAAGATAATGTCTGCAATGGTGCAGATGGAGGTAGGTCTGACTGGAGAGGACAAGACCATAGCCGAGGCTTACGACATCATGTGTAAGGACAAGTTTAACATGTAATGAGCAAGCAAAATGGCAAGCACAATAGAAAAACTGGTCAATGCCGAGGTTCACCCCGAGATGACCAAATTCAACTTAGAAATAGGGAAGCATTACGAAGGCTCCTTCTGGATTAACGAGTTTGGCGAAATCAACGTCCGCCCGAAACAGGAGGGAACGAAACCAAACGGAATGAAGAAACATTCAGAGGGTGAGCAGTTCGTAATCTACACGAGTAAAAATCTAATCCGAATAGTCTTCACCTTCCCGAAAGCCGAGACAATGCAACTTAAAGCACGTTTTACGCAAGCGGTGACAGGCGCAATGGTGAAGCTGTTCCAATACAAATGGAAGTAAAAAATCATGCAATACCTAAAAAGAGTAACAGACAAATCGGCATGCCTCCTCGACGACGCTGTCCTCGCAATGTTGATAGACTCCGCAACGGTAGAGGTTAACGTCAACCTTGCTAGACGATGCCTTGCAGAGGACAATCTTGATGGCTACCGCAAGGCGAAGTCCCTGCTCCCTGCCATCATGTGGTGCGGACAGAGCGCAGACTTTGAGCGCAAAGCAGACAAGCTGAAGGCTACAGGTCTCTACATGGTCGATATAGACCACATGACGGAGAATGTAGAAAAAGTCTATCGTGAGGTCGTAGAACCTCGCACGCAAGAGCTCTTCATCATCGGAGCTCACATCACACCAAGCGGTAAGGGTCTTCGACTTATTGCCGTAGCATGCAAACAAGAACTAAACACTCTGCAAGCAAACATGGACTGGCTTGTAGATGAACTTAAACTTAAACAATATGGAGATTATGACACTGTCTGCCGTGACTATAGCCGACTTTCTTTTGTCGTTCCTCGCAGTGACTGGTTTCTTGTTCCTCCTATCGCTGACTATTCCCATAATTCGCCTCTACACAACATACAGGCAGAAGAAGAGGTGGCAGAGGAACGTTCAGAGGCTGGAGCAGTTTCGGCAAATGAAGCCGTGGCAGAGGTAAAGCCAAAGGAAGTTGACAAAGAAGGTGTCCTTTTCAAGGGTGCGAAAGTAGGTGATATCATAGATAAATATGTAGAGCAGTATGGAGTACCAAGTGCAGGAGAGCGTCATGCGTACTATAATAACATGGTTCGCAATTTCCGCAATATGCTTGACAATGATCCTGAGTTGATTGCAAGCATGCTGCCGTTGTTCGGCAAGCCTTACGAATACAGACTGTCGCAGTGCAAGAGCATCACGAAAACCAACAACACCTCCCGTTTCTCGAAGGAGTTCTTCTTCTTCCTCGTTGACAACGGTTTCTACCCTACCGACAAAAAGTCCAAGAACCTTGCCTTGAAGGAGTACATCGAAGAAGAGCCGGAAGAGCCTGCACCCGACGTCATCCCTCCGTTGCCGCCAGTCTTCCGTGAGTTCGTTTCGATAGCACCGCCCGACTTCAAGTTGCCAGTCATCAACGCCCTCATGCCGCTGATGGGAACGCTGACAAGCTACGTCCGTGCAAACTACTTCGACCATCGCGAACACTCAACATCGTTCTTCAACGTAATCTATGCACCTGCTGGCAGTGGAAAATCCTTCGTGTTCAAACTGATGGAACCGCTTTTGAGCAACATCGAACTGCGAGACGAAATCGCCACGATGCGCGAAGCCATCTATCTCAACGTGAAGTCCGCAAAAGGTGCAAACGAGAAAGACCCGAAAGACCCACACGTATCCGTCCGCATCATGCCTGCCATCAACTCGCAGCCAGAGTTCCTGCAGAAGATGCGCGACAACAAGGGCTACCACATGTTCACCTTCGCCGAAGAGGTTGACACCTTCGCCAAGGGTCAGCGTGCTGGCGGTGTTGATAAGTCAGACATGTACCGAGTGGCGTGGGACAACGGTCTCTACGGCCAGAGCTTCAAGAGTGCCAACACGTTCAAGGGTAGAGTGAAGCTGTTCTACAACATCTTAATGACTGGCACTCCGAACCAAGTGCGCAACTACTATAAGAACACCGAGAACGGCATGGTCACCCGTGTTGCATTTTGTGAGATTCCTAATCAGGAGTTCCGAGAGTATCAATCATGGAAACAGCTGAGTCGGAAGCAACTCGAAACCATAGGCAAGTTTGTCAACCGATGCGACAACAATACCTACACCCGACCACTTGACTACAGCGTAGAGGATGCGTTGGAAGTAGAGGAAAAAGACTTTGACGAGGCAGTGCCATGGAACTATCAGTTCCGTCCGTTCGAGTACGTTGACATGTCGTTTATCTTCAAGTCGCTCCTTGAATTCGACAGAAAGCAGAGGGTGCAAGCGTCAGCAGAGAACAACATGGCACGCGACACGTTCCGCAGACGTACCGCAGTAAAGGGATTCCGACTCGCTCTGATCTGTACACAGTGTTGGAAGAAAATCACGAAGAAGGAAGAGAAGATAATCATTGACTTCGTGAAGTGGTGGATGGAGAAAGACATCGAAGAATCATTGAAGCTCTTTGGAGATAAGATGAACGATGAGATGCAGGAGTCTTTGAATGTTCACAACAACAAGCGTGCTGGAGTCCTCGCTTCACTGCCTACCGTTTTCGAGAAGAGCGACATCGTTGCCCAGTGCCTCAAACAAGGCGTAAAGACTAACGCTCGCCAGTTAGTTTGTCGTTGGAAGAAGGACAAGCTGATTGAAAGCATTGGTGACAACAAGTACAAGAAGCTTTAACTTTTTACTGTTATTATCTGTATCCTGTTTCGTTCTTTCAGTCTGTGAAGATAGAATGAATTTTGCATAATTACAGAATTGTTTTTGTAACCCTCCGTCTGTGAAGATAGAGGGTTATTTTAATGTATCAGCGTGACAGCGTGACAGCGTGACAGCTTGTCACGGGGTTCATTGCTCAGAAGTTCCTCTGCGCGTTTCAGTCTGATGGACCGGATAAACTCAAGAGGCTTCTGTCCGGTAGTAGAGGTAAACATACGATAAAGAGTAGCACGACTCATACATAGGTCAGAGGCAAACTGCGCTACGTCATAGTCGGAATCAGCGAGGTGTTGCTTCACCAACTGGATAGCACGTTCAATGAACTCTCTGTCCTGAGAGTTATCGGCAATCTTGTCTGCCACATTTTCTATCTTGACATCGTGGTCAAGAAGCAGTTGCTCTATTCGCTTCTGCAGTTCTGCCACCCTGCGCTTCGTGTCTCTATACCTGACGTACGCACGATCTACGGCTACTACTGTACCTATTGTTAATATAGAATAGAGCAGATACGCCCACCATGTTTCCCACCATGCAGGCAGTCGTTTCAGGGTAATGGTCGAGGTCGATTCGCTCCAGTTATCCACATCATTGGCTTTCACATCCACAGTGTAAGTTCCCTTTGGCAACGCTGTCAGTTGTATAGCATTGGTTCCTGGAAGAAGTTCAATCCATCTGCCGCCATTGATTCTGTATGAAATGACTATCTCCGAGGTGTTGACATGGTCGAAGGTGGAGAATAGCAAAGAGGTGTTTGTCACAGTTGCAGGAATAGTTATGGATGTGGCGTTTGGAGACATGTACTCTTTCACTCCATCTCTTATGACTGCTGTCAGTCCTATCCGTCCTTTTCCTTGTTGGAGATTATTGCGGAGTGTGAGTATTCCGTCAGTTCCTGTCACCTTGATGCTTCCATCCGCATTGCGACAGATTCCTTGAAACTTGGTTATGTTTATACTTCTGTTTTTGTTGGTTATAATCCTTACATGTCCAGACTTTCTGTCGTATATCTTAATCTGTTTGTCCGTAAGAATCCAAAGCGCTCCGTGTCTATCGGAGGCAATGCCATTGACAGGATCACAATTATTGGTACTGGCTATTTCATCGAGAATCAAAGCCTTATTCTTTGTGTCATAACGCCACACTTGCCCTTGCCATCCGCCTATCCATACCGTTCCGTCAGGTGTGGTACAGACGTTCTTGCTCTCGCCACCTTTGATCATTTCCGTAACACGTCCTTGCTGCGAGCAGTATGCCAGAGCAGCATGAGCAGAGATGAAGTATATTCCACCATCCAGGGCAGGAGTCATGTCTCTGATGTTGCTGAGACCTGATATGTATCTGCCGTTTACGGTTATTCCGTCTTCATCTCCGCAGAACAGAGTTCCTTTCGTGCCCTTGCAGACTTTTGTCTTTTTCCCATTAACGTAAACGATCTGCAATGCAGGCTGTTCCATGTTTTCGCTATCAGCCTCAGTAACGTCACGTTGTGAGATATAATTGTTTCGTGGTATTCTGACAAATGGTGTCATGTTGTCAAGAAACCACAGTCTGCCGTGACTGTCCTTGAAGGAAGAGTAGAGATGGTTGATGGAGTCGGTAAATTCCTGCTCCGTAAGGGTAAAGGGTGTGACGGAAAGGCGTTTGTAGTTCTGGTCGTAAGTACATACGCCATTGGCAGTAACGGCAACAAGCCTGCCTTGCCTGTCAACTTTGATGAGGCGTACCTTACCTTTTGCTATGGTAGTGTCGAGCGGTACTATGGAATAGTCGCTTTTCCTGAGAAGATATATGTTTTCACGGGTTCCAAAACATATATCGCCCTTACTCGTCTCACATATACTCAACACTCCGTTGCTATGTCCCAGACGCATAGGATTCGCTCTGTCGTTGCGAAACACATCAACCGTATAACCATCATCACGACATAGTCCACCCTCCGTCGTCGCATACCAGATAAACCCTTCCCTATCCTGCAAAATGGCATTGACACCTACCAAAGGCAACTGGTCTATCCTTGGTGCAACGATAATGTTGTCTGCCATCAATAAACTATGACAGAAAACAAATAACAAAGTAACAAAATGTATTCTTTGAAGCAATATTTTCTTATAAAGCATGACTTACTATGTTCAAAACGAATCCACCATCCTCACCGTATGCATACATCAACGCTCCTCCCTTCAGGTAGAAGTTATTGCGATAGCGTGTTTGTGAAATACGATAAAGCAGACGCTCTTGGAAATAGCGTGTCAAGACGGTTTGATAAAAGATGTCTTCTGCTTTGGCAATATTGAGAAGTTTACTGCGGATAGATTTTCCGTAGTTTTTTACAATGCCTGTGGCATCGAGGTGGTAAGTTCATATGAGTTATTTTCTTCCATTGTTATTATAAATTTGGTACAAAGTTACCACAAATATTTTTAATCGTGGTAACTTTGTACGGAAAAGTATGATTTCGTATATGATTTTTAACGAATAATCAGGGACTTTCGTCAATGTATGATTATGAGGACACACAATAAAAGGTGCAACCATCATTGCGATGATTGCACCTGAAATTCATGTATAGAGCTGAAAAGGAAGGATAAAGTTTCTCACGAACCAAGTAAGGGCGACCTGCCATTTATTGTTCAGAAGCACAGAGCAAAGTTGTATTATAGGAGTTCTTCTCGCAGAGTAGCTTAAGGAATTGTTTTGTTGCTTTTTTGATGTATGTACCTTTACGAATGTTGTACGACCCTTCCATGCCACAACCGTCATGCTCTATGGGTATGGCTTTGAGCCCGCTGTACTGAGATATTGTGGCATGGGAGAGAAGCGTTACGAAGCGTGTGCCGCGGACTATGTCGAGAAGCATATGGATGGCACTAACCTCCAAGCCTACGTTGAGACGCACGTTGCTCCCTTTCATGATGTTGTCGAAGGTGCTGCGTGCCTGTGTACCCTTGGCAGGAAGAGCCAGCAGGTGATGCTCCAGTTCCTCTATACGAATGGAGGTGCGTGTGACGAGAGGATGGGTGTCAGATACCACGACACATAGTCTGTTGTCGAACAGGATGTGCGACTCTATGCTGTCGTATAGCGGTGTGGTGGGGCGATAGCACAGAGCGATGTCTATCTCCTCCTTGTCCAGCATCTCCATGAGCATCTCCATTGGCTGGCAATGTACATTGAGCTTAATGCCTGGGTATTGTTTGCAAAACTCCATTATGGTCTCCCTCAGCAAGAGTGAGAAACTCTGTGTTGCACCGATGTTCAGCGTGCCGGTATTCAGGTTCTGCACGTCGTTGATGATATCTACACAGGCATTGGTATCGCGGATGGTCTTCTCTACGGCCGGGAGTATAGCCTCGCCAACGTCTGTCAGCGTCACTTGATGTGAGTTGCGTACGAACAACGTCACGTTCATCTCGTCCTCCAGTTTCTTTATTTGGAGCGAGAGGGTGCTCTGCGTTATGTTCAGTTGGCGCGATGCCTCAGAGAAGTTCAGAAGTTTCGCTACTTTCAGGAAGTATTTCAGTTGTCGTAGTTCCATGGAAACCTAATTTTTATATATTGTTTTTGGTAACGTAATACCTATGACCATCATGAGAATAATGAGCATCGTCATCAGTCCATTGTAAACGAACATGTCGAGGTAATGCATCGTATCGACGCCTTCGCTATGACATCTCAGGTAACTTATCATCGCCTGCACGGTGCCATACGCATACATGCCGGGAATCATAGGCAGCAAGGCGGGGAAGGAGAACATCTCGCTCGGACAATGTTTCCTGTTGGCGATATAGAGCGACAGCGAACCAATGATGAGTGATGCCACGAGGCTCGCCAGTATGATATGGGCATGCAGCGTACCGTTCATGAGCAGGTAACGTGTGGCATGGCCCGCTGCGGCGATGATACCGCACCAGTGCAGCATGTTACGGGCAGGATTGTTGATGCTGCCGAACCCTATGGCAGCAATGCACGCAAAGAGTGCGTCTGTGAATATATTGTCAGTCATTGTGTTACCTCCATTCTATTTGCGTTATAAGTAGTGCCAGACACAGTCCGATGCTGAGGCATATCGTAGTTATTACGGCCTCTGCCAGTCGGCTCTGCGCTACGAGATGATGACCGCAGAGCATATCGCTCATGGCGTTGATGAACCTAATGCCGGGCACGAGCCATAGCACGCTGGTAGCGAGGGCCGTCTCTGGTGTCTCACTGATGCCGAATATAAATCCCGATGCACCTATGATGGCAGAGATAAGTCCGGCTATGATCGTTACAATTCGAGATTCAATGTGCCAACGCAACATGAGAGTCTTATAGTAGAACCCAACTGCCGTAGAAACAAAAACTATGCCCATGGCAGTACAGTCGCCACCAAAGAGCTGGCAGAATGATAGATTGGCAAGTGACGTCAGCAGCACAACCTCATGATGATTGATACGAGGCTCGCTGACGATAGCCAGCATTTCCTCTGTAGCCTCCCGGGCGGGCATGCAGGCATCCTTTACGGTGGGGCACCATTCTTCTATCTTATGGCTCAACTGGCTCAGCTTCGCCGTCGTGTTGAGGTTGATGCCACCCAACTGCGTGCGCCCCACCTGATTATAACTATGCTCGCATTGTTTGTCCCATACATTTATAAGTATGCGCGTGGGGAGTATAGACAAATCTACCTCCACATCGTAGGCACGGGCTATTCTGCCCACGCAGCGCTCTATCCTAGATGTCGTGGCTCCGGCAGAGAGCATGTTCGTAGAGTAGTCGGAGAGGAAGAGGCAGATGGCCTTGAGGCGGTCGTGGATGTTATCAGTATTCGTCATCATCGTCCCATGCTTCTAAGGTTGTGTCATCGATGGTGATAAAGTGGTGGCGCTTATTCAGCAGAAATAACTTATGCAACACCCTTATGCCAAAAGAGAAAACCACGACACCTGCAATGAGTGCCCATACTAACCAAGCCTTGTCGCTACCAATTCCTATGGTAGCATTCTGTGCGAAATATTCCATGTCTTATTTACGTTTTTGGGTTTCAAGTGCAAAGGTACTGCAAAAAACAATAATAAGACAGCGATTGCTATTGTTTGTATAAATTGCAACATTCTATTTTTTGCAATCTGTTTTATCTATAGCAAAAGCCCGGCCTTCCTATCACTCTTCGCGAGTTTATCTCAAAACGATAATCTCTTTAGATTTTGTCGTAAAATAAAGATCTCTTTAGTTTGCGTCAGAATGGGAACAGAGCATCCAATCATAGTCATAATCGTAGAAGTCCGCTGCAAATATAGCAAAAAA
>JAGHTW010000145.1 GCA_018065145.1 Candidatus Prevotella equi | reverse complement strand
CATTAATTCCGTCCAAGGTTTCCTCTATGGCAACTCGTTCGTCCCACGCTCCCATAAGTTTATATGTTTGGTAAGACAATAGAATAAACAACACTCCAAGTCCAACGAAGTGTTGTATGCCCAAATAACCTTTCTTTATTTGGGACGTTACATAGTAAAAAAAGAATGAAATTATGCCAGATACTATAATTGCAAGACCAATATTTTCTATGCTAAACATATTTACTGCTATTTAATGATACAAATGTTTAGACACAAAAAATAAGCGTGGAGAACCTACCTGTTGTTCATCCCGCTACTCTAAGGCTCTCGCATTGCCCATCTAGGTAGAATGAACAACGTCAGAGCCCACGCCGTATGAGGTCTCACTTCGCAACATGCCGCATATATATACGAAATATCTTGCACCCAAATGGGCACAATTATCTTTATACATCATGTGCGGTTGTGAAAAATCACACCCGAGGACATCTACCGTTGCTATATCTATGACCTAGATTTGAATTTGCGAGATTCAGAGTAGCCAAAGATTAGCGCCAAGTAAACGCCTATTTCATATGTCGTGATCTCCCGCCCAATACCCGCTTCAACATTTGATGACGCCATGGTTGGTAAGCATGTATGTTCATCGCATGTTTCAGCTCGGCGTGGACTTCAATCGAACCTTTACTGGTGGGTGATTCACTGGGGTGACACACCTTCCATTTAGATACAATTAAGGAAATCTAATGCAAAAGTAATGATTTTTTCTAAAATAGAATAAGATTTTCGAAGAAAAATTTGTTTTTATTAGAAAATTATGTAACTTACTAGCCCAAAAGTGCTTTTCGTTAACTATTCAGTAAGAATAATTCGATAATTGCTCACGTATATTATAAGTTATGTGATGTAAGGAATAGATAAGTTTGGAATAGAGTTAAGAAAAATCAAAAAACAGGTATTTTTCTTTACAAACTGTTTGCGAGTCTTGTGGAATTCATGAAAAATGTGTAACTTTGCATTTGCTTAATCGCAGAAGCGATTGCGAGCCTGTTATCACAGACACTCGCTTTAAGCTAAATGCGAGCCTAAGTTTGCATAACATTTCTCACTTACCATAATGAAATGAACGCTAATGATAGCACCCAGATTCATTGTAAATGGTGATGTGGTGGTTAATGATGTAATATGGTGTTTTTGGAGGTGCAATTTTCAAATGTCACACCAATGCCACGCCAAATTTAAGGGTTCGTAAATCTTGAAATATGTTACATTGTTGATTTTAAGAGATATAACGGGATGTAGCGCAGTTGGTTAGCGTACACGTCTGGGGGGCGTGTGGTCGCCAGTTCGAGTCTGGTCATCCCGACAATGGTTTTCTTATATATAATCCTATGGCAACGATAATATATCCTTCTCCAATATTCGGTCCGGTGCAGTCACGCCGACTGGGCGTTTCACTGGGCGTGAACCTAATGCCGGGTGACGGCAAGGTATGCTCCTTTGACTGCATTTACTGCGAATGCGGATTCAATGCGGACTACCGCCCGAAGCAGAAACGCCCTACAAGGGAGGAGGTGCGCGAGGCGCTGACGGCAGTGCTTAGCTCGCGACATAACAACGGAGAAGCACTCGACGTCATAACATTCGCAGGCAATGGAGAACCGACGGGACATCCGGACTTCAAGGGCATCATAGAGGATACGATAGAAGCACGAGACCGTTTCTTCCCTTCGGCGAAGGTATCGGTGCTCAGCAACGCTACATATATATATAAGGAGGAGGTACGCGAGGCGCTGATGCTTGTTGACAACAACATCCAGAAACTCGATACGGTTAACATGGACTACATACGCAAGGTGGACCGTCCGCAACAGCCTTCGTATGACGTAAAGATGGTGATAGAAGACCTGAAGCGTTTCAACGGACACGTAATAATACAGACGATGTTCATGGATGGCGAAGGCGTCAATAACACCAGCGAAGGATTCATAGCACCATGGCTGGAGGCAGTAAAAGAGATAAAGCCACAACAGGTCATGATATATACCATTGACCGAGAGACTCCCGACAAGACACTGAAGAAAGCATCGAAAGAGGTGCTTGACAGCATAAAGGAAAGAGTGGAGCAAACAGGAATAGCTTGTTCCGCAAGCTATTAACTTCACCAGGAGACAAAATCAACTATACATCCAAACGACGAAATAACTAAACAACTAACTATGCGAATACTAACAACACTGATAGCATGTATTTTATCGCTTGCTATGGCACAGGGACAGACAAAGGAAGAGATTCTGACAGTCGCTAAACGTGCAAATGACTATTTCATGGCGAAATGGAATGACCCTACGGAACCAACGAAGGCAAAGAAGATTCGTCCTAACAACCTATGGACTCGTGCAGTATATTTCGAAGGACTGATGGCACTCAACGAGGTAGAGCCACAGCAGCGTTACATTGACTACACAAAGGCATGGGGAGAATTTCACAAATGGGGACCATACAGCCAGAACATCAATACGATAGACGCAGACCACCAGTGTTGCGCACAGACATACATCATGTATTATCGTATGGTTGGCGGCGATGAGAAGATAGCAACCATGCGAAAGAATTTCGACAACCAGATAGCAACAGGCAACAACCAGAGATGGACGTGGATTGATGCCATACAGATGGCTATGCCTGCATTCGCCATGATGGCTAAGACAACGGGCGACCGTAAGTATATGGACTATGCCATGCAGTCATATACATGGAGCCGCGACACATGCGGAGGCAAGCTTTTCAATACTGCCGAAGGACTATGGTGGCGTGATGCAAACTTCGTTGCACCATACAAGGAGAAAGACGGAAAGAACTGTTACTGGAGTCGTGGTAATGGTTGGGTGTATGCAGCGCTCTGCAGAGTTATGAACGAACTGTCACCAAAGGATCCTTATTACAAACTACTTAAGAATGACTTCCTGATGATGTCAAAGGCATTACTCGCTTGTCAACGAGAGGACGGTTTCTGGAATGCGAGCCTCGTATCACAGGACTTCGCGGGCAAGGAACTGACGGGCACATCACTGTTCCTCTATGGCATGTCATGGGGTCTTCGCAACGGAATACTCAAGAAGAAGGACTATATGCCTGCTATGCAAAAGGCATGGGCAGCACTCGCTACATGCGTACATAACGACGGTTTCCTCGGATATGTACAAGGCTCTGGCGACCGTCCTGCATCAAATCAGCCTGTTACTTACGTTAAGGAACCTGACTTTGATGACTACGGACTCGGCTGTTTCCTGCTTGGAGCAACAGAATATGCCAAAGTAACAAGCGGTAAGTAAATAACAAAGACAAAGAATCCTACTAACTACAATTATTATAGCTATGAAGAAAATACAATCACTCCTTGCTCTGGCACTCACCGCAGCAGCAAGCGCAAGTGCTTCTGATACTATCAGCATCAATCGCGGATGGATGTTCCAGTTAGGAGAGAACGGTTCTCCTGCCATCACCGTAGCACAGGCAAAAGAAAAGGGCTGGAAAGAGATTAATGTGCCTCACGATTTCCAGATAGAACAGCCATGGGTGGCACCTGATGCCAACGAGAAGGCTGACAATAGCGATGCCGGTGCAAACATAAAGAGCCGTCTCTCTGCTCGTGGCTTCAAGGAAGTAGGCGGCGGTTGGTACGTAAAGACCATCACACCACCTGCAAACATGAAGGGCAAGAAGGCGATTCTTGATTTCCAGGGCATAATATATTATGGTGACGTTTACCTCAACGGCGAACGCATTGGCGGCACCAATTACGGATACGTAGGCTTTGACATAGACATAACAAACAAACTGAAATACGGAGAAGAGAACACTATCGCCGTATATGCCAACACCGCAAATCCAAAAGATTCACGTTGGTACACTGGTGGCGGACTGTTCCGCGACGTAAACCTTATATATAAGAACAGCAACATGCACTTCCTGCGTCATCCTTTGTATATCACGACAAAGGACAACAAGCAGGTTGACATCACTGCCAATGTGATGTGTACCACAAAAGACCAGACGGTGAAGATGCAGGTTATCATCACTGCACCTGACGGCAATGTCGTTTCAGACAAGACTTACGACCTAAAACGCATACGCAACTATCGCCAAGGACAGGAGTTTGTGATTCCTTCCATTGATATTGCCAACCCTATGCTGTGGGATTGTGAACATCCGAACCTCTATCAGGCAAAGGTTATACTGCTGGATGCCAGCGGCAAGGAGGTGGACGCAGTAGCATCTAACTTCGGAATACGCACAATAGAATTCGGACCTGACTTCGGTTTGAAACTGAACGGCAAGAAGGTATTGCTCAAGGGTTATGCCAACCACCACACACTCGGCGCACTCGGTGCTGCCGTCTTCCCACGTGCCATAGAGAAGCGCATACAGATGATCAAGGAGTTCGGCATGAACCACATACGAACATCACACAATCCTTACTCAGAATCATTCCTGGATCTGTGTGATAAGTACGGCATCCTCGTAGTGGATGAACTGTATGACAAATGGAGTCCGCAGTATGTAGGTGCTGGTCGCAGCGACTGGACAACAAACTGGCAGTACGATGTCGCTGAATGGGTGCAGCGTGACCGCAACCACCCTTCTGTCATCATGTGGAGCTTCGGCAACGAACTGCAGCAGGAGGCTTCACAGCCTTATAACGACTGGGGCGTGACATGCTACAAACTACAGAATACCTTGCTTAAAAGATATGACAATTCCCGCAAGACTACCGTGGCAATGCACCCTCGTTACCGTAACTGGGAAACGGATTCGCTGCCTTGCGACTTGGCAAAGGAGACGGAGATACAGTCATATAACTACCGTTACATGTACTTCCCAGGCGATGGTAAGAGATTCCCTTGGATGACATTCTACCAGAGTGAGGCATCAGTGGCAGCCATGGGCGAAAACTATTTCGCAATGGACCTTGACAAAGTCATCGGTATGGCATACTGGGGAGCCATCGATTATCTCGGAGAATCACAGGGATGGCCTATGAAGGGATGGACACAGGGTGTCTTTGACATTGATCTGCAACCAAAGCCAAAGGCATACTATATGAAGTCGTTCTTCAAGGATGACGAGCCAATGGTACATATCGCCGTCACTGACACTAAGGGCGACATGATGTGGAACGGCGTTCAGACTGGTAACGACGGACAGTCTGACCACTGGAACCGTAAGCCTGGAAGCAAATTGGACATCACCACATACACTAACGCCGACGAGGTGGAGCTCTTCGTAAACGGAAAGAGCCAGGGTGTGATGAAGAACGATAAGTCTTCGCCAAAGATGCGTAACCAGATTCGTTGGAAAGGCATTGAGTATCAGGACGGAAACTGCGAGGCTGTAGCGCGTAACAACGGCAAAATTGTTGCACGACACAAGATAGAGACTACAGGAAAAGCTGTAGCACTGAAGATAGAAGCCGACAACGCAGCATGGAAGGCTGACGGCATGGACCTGCAGCACCTACGCATAAGTGCTGTTGACAGCAAAGGACGCCGCGTTCATACTGCTGCTGCAGACATAAAATTCAACGTCAGCGGTGATGCTGTACTGCAAGCAGTAAGCAGTGGAAATCAGGAGTCTGACGAATTAAACGTAGTGGATCATCGCGCACTATACAAGGGTTCTTGCCTCGCTATCATACGTGCTGGCGAGAAGCCTTCAACAGTAACGGTGACAGCAACAGCTGATGGACTGAAGGCAGCGAAGATAACATTGCCTTGCGGCATCGTTGCCAAGAAGAAAAAGTAAACTTAAAGCACACTATCGTGGCTATCTGGACTGATAAAATACAGCAAGTAAAGATATCTCTTGTGGTGGCAGCAGTATTAATTGCTGCCACCTCACTTGTTGTCAGTCACTTTATAGTGCGCGATATGGCAAGGGAAGAGCGCAACCGCATGGAGATATGGGCGGAAGCAATGCATAGCCTCAACATTGCCGATGAGAATACAGACCTTAATCTGGTACTAAAGATACTGGAACAGAACAATACCATCCCCGTCATCGTGACGGATCAAAACGGCAACGTACAGCTTTATCGTAACATCAAGTTACATGCAGACAATGCTACCGACAGCCTTGAAGAGGCATCGCGACAGGCGGCTATGATGCGCGGACATCAACAGACGATAAAGGTACTGATAGACAAAGAGGGAGAGGATTATCTACTTGTGTGTTATGATGACTCTTTGCTACTGAGACAATTGGCTTATTACCCTTATATCCAATTAGGTGTGGTGATGTTGTTCGTTGTCATTGCAATATTCGCACTGCTAACGTCAAAGAAAGCAGAACAAAACAAGGTATGGGTGGGTCTATCAAAAGAAACGGCGCACCAACTTGGCACGCCGATTTCAAGTCTTATGGCATGGACAGAGATACTTCGCGAGACGTATCCCGATGATGATCTCATACCAGAGATGGACAAAGATGTCAAGAGGTTGCAACTGATAGCAGACCGTTTCTCTAAAATAGGTTCTACGCCGGAGCGCAAGGAGGTTTTGCTTGCAGAAATACTCAACCATGTGGTGGACTATATGAACAGAAGAACATCACAGAAAGTGAGCATAACGATAGGAAACGATATTGACGATATACGTGTAAAAGTAAATCCGCAGTTGTTTGAATGGGTGTTTGAAAACCTTTGCAAGAACGCTGTTGACGCCATGGAAGGCAAGGGAAGCATCACTATCAACGCTGTTTCTGACGGACATGAAGTGTATATCGACGTAACAGACACAGGAAAGGGTATTGCAAGAAATAATATAAAGAACGTGTTCAGACCAGGATTTACCACTAAGAAACGCGGATGGGGACTGGGATTGTCACTCGCTAAGCGTATCATTGAAGAGTATCATGATGGCAAGATTTTCGTATTGTCATCGGAGATTGGCAAAGGAACAACGTTCCGCATTCTTATGAACAATGCCTAAATGTGCGCAAGTATCTTCTTCAGCGCGTCTTGCTTTGCTTCTTCAAGGTTATCGTTGATGACGATGGTATCAAACTTGTCAGCAAAGGAGAGTTCATATTCTGCTCTTGCGATACGTTGTTCTATAACGTCAGCGGCATCGGTGCCCCTTCCCACCAAGCGCTTGCGCAATTCGTCTATGGAAGGTGGCTGAATGAATAGGCTTAACGCCTCGTCGCCATAGGCTTTCTTGATATTCACGGCACCATGGACGTCAACATCGAAGACTACATTCTCGCCATTCTCCAACTGTTTCTCCACCTGTGACTTGAGAGTGCCGTAGTATCTGTCGGTATAAACCTCTTCATACTCTACGAATTCATCGTTGGCAATCTTCTCGCGGAACTCTTCTGGCGTAAGAAAGAAATACTCTACGCCATTTTTCTCAGTGCCACGAGGCTGACGCGACGTACAGCTGATGGAGAAATGCATCTTCAGTTCTGGATGCTCCTGCATCAGCCAGTTAATGATTGTTGACTTACCGCTGCCAGATGGTGCGGAGAATATAAGCAGTTTTCCTTTTGACATAGTGTGAATGATTGTAAGATTATGATATTATCTGCCTCCAAAGAAGGAATGCGGACTACAAAGGTACACTTTTTTCCACAAACAAACAAACATAATAATGCGTATTTTATAAAAAATGTGAAAACATAACGTTGTGTGAAGTTTTTTTAGTAATTTTGTAGGCATATTGTATATTTACGCTTTTACGGCAGATGGATTTTACAGATATCATAGGACAGGAAGAGATGTCTAATAGACTCAAAGCGTTGGTGGACGATGGTCGTTTGCCACATGCTATGATGCTGTGCGGTCCAGATGGCGCAGGAAAGATGGCATTAGCTATTTCCCTTGCATCATATATACTCAATGCAGGAACATACAAGGTGCGAGGAGTGAAGCATCCTGACCTGCATTTCACCTTTCCTACGATAAAACTGAAGAAATGGAGTTCGGAATACAAGCCTATCAGCGATGACTTCATCGAAGATTGGTACTCGCTTCTGGAGGATGGTCCTTACTTCTCGCTGTCACAATGGATGGAAGCGATGAAGGCGGAGAAACAACAGTGTGTTATCACAGTGGGAGAGGCAAACGAACTGATTAAGCGACTGACCATGAAGTCTAACCAAGGCGGATGGAAAGTGAGCATAATATGGTTGCCGGAGCGTATGAATCTGGAGTGCGCGAACAAGATGCTGAAGCTTATCGAGGAGCCACCGACGCAGACTTTGTTCATCATGGTATGCCGAGAACCAGAGAAACTGCTTGACACCATACGCTCACGAGTGCAGCGTTTTGACGTAAAGCCAATAGATTCGGAGAACATGAAACGCGCACTCATGGAACGAAGGATGGTCCAGGAGGATGATGCACAACGCATAACACGACTCGCCAACGGCAACTGGATAGCGGCATTGGAAGAGCTGAACACTGGTAATGAGAACCGACTATTCTTTGATTACTTCGTAACACTGATGCGAAAGGCCTACATGCGTGACGTAAAAGACCTGAAACGATGGAGCGAGAATGTTGCAGCATTGGGACGAGAGGAACAGAAAAGGCTCCTGACTTATTTCCTTCGCATGGCGAGAGAGGCATTTGTCTATAACTTCCGCAACAAAGAACTATCATACATGACACAGGAAGAGGAACAGTTCTGCGTGAAGTTCGCACGATTCGTCAACGAGCGTAACATCCTTGGATTCCAAGAGCTATACCAAACCGCCTTACGCGACATAGGACAGAACGCTAACGCGAAGATGGTTTTCTTTGATATAACGATGAAGGTAGCGGTACTGCTACACACTACATAACAAGAGATAATGAATACAGAAAACAAAATAGAACCTACAGCAAACGAGCAGAAGGCTGTTAGCGCACCAGCAGTTGAGGTTTCCAACGAAAAGGCGACAGTCATAGATTGCGATGCTAGTACATCTGACGCAGAAGAGACTCCAAAAGCAGAGACAATAGAAGGCAAATGGAGTTGGGGACTATGCCGAGGACTGTGCAAACGCGGTGTGTCTCGAAGCGATCATCAGCTGAATACATACGATTGGTTGGCTGACGTTCCTGGTAATGCAGAGAGTACAGACCTTGTAGAGGTGCAGTTTAAGAATACACGCAAGGGATATTACCACAATGTCAACGGTCTTGACCTGAAGAAAGGTGACTGGGTGGCTGTGGAGGCAAGTCCGGGTCACGACATCGGTGTGGTAACACTGACGGGACGTCTTGTTACATTACAGGTACAAAAGGCTAATTTGAAGTCTGCCGACGACATAAAGCGAGTATATCGTTTTGCAAAAGACACGGACATGGACCGCTATCATGAGGCAAAAAGACGTGAGGAAGCGACCATGATACAGAGCCGACAGATTGCAAAGGACTTAGGTTTGCAGATGAAGATTGGCGACGTAGAATACCAAGGCGACGGAAACAAAGCGATATTCTATTACATTGCTGACGAACGCGTGGACTTCCGACAGCTTATCAAGGTGCTGGCAGATACTTTCCATGTACGAATAGAGATGAAACAGATTGGTGCACGACAGGAAGCAGGACGCATCGGAGGCACAGGACCATGCGGACGTGAGCTTTGTTGCGCCACATGGATGAAGAATTTCTCAAGCGTCAGCACCACAGCAGCACGCTTTCAGGACATCTCCCCTAACCCACAGAAGCTTGCCGGCATGTGTGCAAAGCTTAAATGCTGTCTGAACTACGAGGTAGATTGCTACATGGAGGCAGGAAAGAAATTGCCAGGACGTGACATCGTACTGGAAACGCTCGACAATGACTACTATTTCTTCAAGCAGGACATCCTCGCCGGATTGGTAACATACTCTACCGACAAGCGCATGGCAGCAAACCTTGAAACGATTACTGCAGAGCGTGCTCATGAGGTGATTGCAATGAACAAGGAAGGCAAGAAGCCTCTGTCGCTACAGGATGACGGTAAGGCAAAACAACCAGAACGTCCGAAGGATCTTCTGGATGATGCTGACCTCACTCGTTTTGACAAAGCAAAGAAAAAGAAGAAAAAGAAGAAGAAGCCACAGCGCAATCCTGATGCGCAGAAAGGCGATTCACAAAACACACCAGACACTCACAAGGGTGAATAACAAAAGGAACATAACATCAATGCTAAATATCGGGCATATAGCCGTCAGTATTCTGATGGCTATATGCCTTTTTGCGTCATGCAGTAACGATACAGTGTATCATCATTACGAAAATATAGACGCAGAAGGATGGTACGCAATGGACTCCATCACGTTCCATGTTGATTCCGTTCCCGCAACAGGCGAATACATAACATTCCTCTGTCTGAGAATGACATCAAAATACCCTTACCGCAACTTTGCTGCACTGGTATCACAATATAACCTGCCTATGCAGCAGTTGTCACGCAGGATGGTTACAACCACGGTGCAGTCAGAGGAAGGTGTCATGCAAGGCAAAGGACAGAACCTATACACCTACGAGATTCCTGTATTCAAACGCCATATAAATAAGGACGATTCACTGCGCATCGTGGTGCGACATCGTATGCGTCGCGAGACAATACCGGGGCTGATGGACGTGGGAATAAAGATAGAAGCTGAATAATTAAAAGCCATGAACGTAAAATTACTTTGGGTGGATGATGAGATAGAACATCTCCATGCTCACATACTGTTCCTCGAAAAGAAGGGTTATGACGTCGTCATCGTAAACAACGGTCTCGATGCCATAGAGCAATGCCAGTTACATACCTTCGATCTTGTACTGCTTGATGAGATGATGCCAGGACTTACAGGACTGGAAACACTGCAACGCATCAAGGAGATACAACCACAGACACCCGTTGTCATGGTAACAAAGAGCGAAGAAGAGGACATTATGGACCAGGCTATAGGCTCAAAGATTGCTGACTACCTCATAAAGCCTGTCAATCCGATGCAGATTCTTCTCGCCCTGAAGAAGCATGTGCACCAAAGAGAGATAGTAACAGAGGTGACACAGCAGGGTTATCAGCAGTCATTCCAAGACATTTCCATGCAGATAAGCGAATGCCATTCGTTTGATGACTGGAGAGAGGTGTACAAACGTCTTGTAAGATGGGAACTGGAGCTTGCTTCTACCGACAGCAATATGACGGAAATGCTGAAGATGCAGAAGGAAGAGGCAAACAACGGCTTTGCGAAATTCATTAAGAAGAATTACCTTGACTGGGTAACACCAGGAAGCAAATGCGACAACAAACCGCTAATGTCAAACCGTATCTTCCCTGACATAGTGTTCCCAGAACTCAGTAACGAAGAGAAGGTGTTCCTGATTGTCATCGATAACTTCCGATATGACCAATGGCGCGTACTGGCGGAGGAGATTGGCGATATGTTCGACATAGACGAAAATCTCTATCTCAGCATTCTGCCTACAGCAACGCAATATGCCCGCAATGCCATCTTCTCAGGATTAATGCCACAACAGATTGCGGAGATGTTCCCGGAGCTATGGGTTGATGAAGATGAGGAGGAAGGGAAGAACCTTAACGAGTCACCATTGATAAAGACACAGATAGAACGCTACCGCCGCAAGGACACGTTCTCATATC
The DNA here is from genome assembly GCA_018065145.1 of Candidatus Prevotella equi. GTDB lineage: Bacteria > Bacteroidota > Bacteroidia > Bacteroidales > Bacteroidaceae > Prevotella > Prevotella equi. Next base: position 10,338 of record JAGHTW010000145.1, on the reverse strand, counting down.
ATAAGATCAACGATTCCCAGGCGGCTGATAAGTTTATGCAGCAGTTCAAGAGCCTTAAGCAATACGATTTCAATGTGGTGGTAATCAATTTCATTGATATGCTGTCGCATGCAAGAACAGAATCGAAGATGGTGCGCGAGCTTGCCAACGATGAAGCAGCATACCGCAGCATCACCCTGTCATGGTTCCGCCACAGCGTGCTGAAAGAACTCTTCAATGCCCTCGCACAAACAGACTACCGCATCATCCTTACAACGGATCATGGTTCCATTCGTTGTGACAAACCAATAAAAATCATTGGCGATAAAAACACGAATACCAACCTGCGTTATAAGCTTGGCAAGAATCTCAATCATCAATCGAAGGACGTTTTTGAGATAACAAACCCTAAACAGGCTCAGTTACCAGCGCCAAACCTTTCCACCAGTTACGTATTTGCTACAGGCAATGATTTCTTTGCCTATCCAAACAACTACAATTACTACGTGCAGTACTATCGTGATACGTTCCAACACGGTGGAATATCCATGGAAGAGATGATAATACCGCTTATATCAATGAAAGGAAGAAAGAAGTAATCAAATTGAAAATTAAAATGCAGATAACGATACAATCCCCAGAAACCATCCGCGAGGCAGCGCGCGAGTTCCTTGATGCAACAAAAGAACTCGGCACATGCTATGCCTTCTATGCACCAATGGGCGCCGGCAAGACAACATTCATCAAAGCTATATGCGAGGAACTTGGTGTTACTGATGTCATCACATCACCTACCTTTGCCATCGTAAACGAATACACTGACGGCGATGACGCGCCAGTATATCACTTTGACTTCTACAGGATAAAGAAGATGGAAGAGCTTTACGACATGGGAGCCGATGATTATTTCTATTCCGGCAACCGTTGCTTCATGGAATGGCCAGAGATAGTTGAAGAAGCCCTACCCGAAGACATCGTAAAGGTAACGATAACAGTCAATCCCGACAACACTAGAACCGTAACAATAGCAAACGATTAACAGCCTATATATAATAAATAAGGTATAGAGCATAACGAATAAAGGTGAGAACTTGATAGTTCTCACCTTTATTTGTTATATAAACATTGCGATATTTACTGATTGCTGTATATCCTACCACCCTTGATATACAAACCGCGTGGTGCTGTTGTAACAGGGCGTCCAAGCAAATCATACATCTTCTCATCAGCAGACACCTCTTCATCCATCTTTGTTTCTGTTACGCCTGTGTATGCCTCAGAATAGATACCATAGTCCTTGTCAAACATATCAGGAAGATAGAATCCGAGATGTGGAGGCTGGTTGTAAGAACTGTTCTGCCAAACGATACCCATACGATAAACATGATCATGCATCAGCGTAGGCATACCGTAATCTGACTTTGTATTAGTGGTATAGATATTTATCTTTGAAGGATCCTTAGCATTCCACAATACTATCTCCTCACGCCAGTCACCATAGATATCAGCTATAAGACATGGTGTTGCCTTTGTTGTATTACAAGCTGCACCATATCCGTAAGTTGAGGTGTTAAGTGTTACGAGTGTTGAGTTTGATGTACCTGCAGCGTTAAGTTTAGTAACAGCAGGAGCATAAGTAACATTGATGTCATTATAGTCAATCTCCGCTACACCTGATGGTTTTGTCGACTTACCGTCAAAGAGTTCATCCAACAAGTCACCATCCCAATAGATACGGAAATTCTTTGAAGGTTGCTTTTCACCAAGTTTTGTTCCGTCAACACATGAATAAAGATATGTATCGGCACTTGACCAAAACTCAAAACCACGATGACTTGCCAACACATCAGCAGCAACACCACGACCGTTATCACCCGAGCTTGTCTTATTGACAATGAATTCACCTGTTGTAGCATCGTGAACATCATATCCGTAAGGGCTTTCCTCATGAGGCATCATAACCTCAAGACCTGGACGGTCTGGGCAGAGATCAGAAAGGTGAATAGCATCACCATGTCCCTTACCTGTAGAGCAAAGCAGTGTGCCATCAGAAGCGATAGTAGCAGAACCCATTACTATCTCGTCCTTTCCATCTTCGTTTACGTCGCCAACAGAGATACCATGCACACCCTGTCCATAGCTTGACTTGCCAGAAACAGTTTTAACAACATTATTATTTGCATCGTAAAGAGTCCACTTAGACTTGTCACCCCAATGCAACCAACGCTGCTTCAGTTCTGTACCATTCCAGTCAACAGCCCAGAAGAATGCATGAGTATAATAACCACGCTGGAAGATTGCCGTAGGAGCCTCATCCATACCGTCAAGATATGCTACGCAAGCATTGTATCTCTCACCACGGTTGTAGTTAGAACTTTTGCCCATAACGCTCTCCCATGTACCATAAGTTGTACTTCCTGTTACACCAGGCTTATTACTACGAGGAGGGTTATACCATATAGTATGCATTGCCTCACCTGTCTCGCCATTGAATACAGTAAGGAACTCCTCGCCTGTTACCACATGACCATTGGTGTTATAACACTTCTTTGTCTTTGCAACAGCCTTTATGGTCGCATCAGTAGCAGCATTCATCACAAGGTTACCCTTACCATCTTTAGTCTCTGGTGCTGTCTTACAAACCAGTTCCGCCTTACCATCGCGGTCAAGGTCATACACCACCATCTGAGTATAGTGGGCACCAGCACGGATATTGCGTCCCATGTCAATACGCCAGAGTTTTGTTCCGTCAAGCTTATAAGCATCAATATACACAGTGCCTGTAATACCATTCTGTGAGTTATCACGTGAGACCGAAGGATTCCACTTTACTATCAGTTCATATTCTCCATCACCATCAAGGTCGCCTACGCTCATATCGTTAGGAGTATATTCACATGTTACGTCAGTACGCGAATTAACAGGGCGATCCAGTTGTATTGACCTCATGATATTTGATGACTGACGTGTTACTGGCACTGTAGTCTCTACCTCAACGCCTTCCTTCATCACTCTGATAGAATAAGAGCTTGTTGGTTTGCCAGACGTATCGGTATAGTTACTTACCTTACTTAGTCCTGTAGCTATGGTCTCATCATCACGCAACACATCAAAAGTAACCTTTGAATGCGCACCAACACCATCAGTACCGAACATACGCCAAGAGATAAAGTTACCGAGTGATGCAGGTAAAACTACAACACCTCTCGACAATTTCTCCATCTGGTTTGCGGTTGTCTTGTATTCAAAGACCTTTGTAGGTCCCTGAGCCATAACATTTATCATTGTCATGACAAGACATAATACGAGTAAAATCTTTCTCATTTTTAGTTAGTTTGGATTTCGTTAGTATAATATGGTGCAAAGATAGTTATTTTTTATGATATAACCAAGAAAAAGATTAAAAAGTATAGCAAAAGTAGCAACGGGCGCTCACTACCAAAGTGAACGCCCGTCTGAGAAAATGATAATTTTATGAGAGAATGGATGTTGTGTTGTTGTCTCCTTATTTGTTAAGATATGCATCAACCTTCTTCGCAGCATCGCGTCCGCCTGCCATAGCACGAACAACGAGGCTTGCGCCTGATGCAGCGTCACCGCAAACGAATACGTTGTCGGCGAACTGTGGCTGTTCTGGCTTGAGGAAGCCCATAGCGAGGAAGCATATCTCACACTTTATAACCTCTGGTTCACCAGCTACAACCATCTTTGGGCGACCACCTTCTGGGTTTGGTTCCCAATCGATTGGCTGTACCTTCACGCCTGTCAGCTTACCATCCTTACCGAGGAACTCAAGAGAGTTGATGTTCCAGCGGCGTGTACAACCCTCTTCGTGTGAAGAAGTTGTCTTCAGCGTGCGTGGCCAGTTAGGCCATGGAGAGTTAGGATCCTCTGGTCCCTCAACAGGCTTAGGCATGATTTCAATCTGCGTCACGCTCTTACATCCCTGACGATGTGATGTACCGATACAGTCAGAACCTGTATCACCGCCACCGATTACGAGAACGTCCTTACCCTTTGCTGTTACGCGCTCCTCCTTAGAGAACTCCATTCCAGCAAGCACACGGTTCTGCTGTGCGAGGAGTTCCAGTGCGAGGTGCACGCCCTTCAGTTCACGTCCTGGGATATTCAGGTCACGCGCTGTTGGTGTACCAGTAGAAACGACGTACGCATCGAATGCGCCCTGAGGCAGTTTGCCGTCAGCAGCCAATGCGTTAAGGTCTATCTCTGTTCCGAATACGAAGTTTATTCCCTCTGCCTCAAGTACAGCCATACGACGATCGATAATAGCCTTGTTGAGCTTGAAGTTAGGAATACCATAGCGGAGCAGTCCGCCAGCGGCCTCATTCTTATCGAAGACGGTAACAGTGTAGCCCATCTTGTTAAGACGGTTAGCAGCCACAAGTCCCGCAGGACCTGCACCGATGACAGCAACAGTCTTGCCGTTGCGTTCATACTGCTGTGGCACAATCATATTCTCACGCCATGCACCCTCAGTGATAGCGCATTCGTTCTCACGGTTTGTTGTTGGTTCGTGGTCTGTAAGGTTCAGCACGCAAGCCTTCTCACAGAGTGCTGGACAGATACGTCCGGTGAACTCAGGGAAGTCATTGGTAGCGTTAAGCAGCTTATATGCCAACTGCCAATCGCCCTTATAGAGAGCATCGTTCCACTCAGGAGCCTTATTGCCCAAAGGACAAGCCCAGTGACAGAATGGTACGCCGCAATCCATACAGCGGCTTGCCTGTAACTTACGGTCGTGTGTGTTCAGTGTCTGTTCTACCTCACTGAAGTCCTTCACACGGTCATGAAGGTCGCGATAACCTGCTTCCTTTCTATGTATATTTAAAAATGCTTTTGGATCACCCATGATGAAGCCCCACCCCAACCCTCCCCAAAGGGAGGGAGTTCTAACCGCTGCGGGGATTGCGGAAATAATTATTTAATAAATGCCCCTTTCCTCTTAGTAATGCGTAAAGGAAATCTATCTGTACCCTGTCCCTCCCCTTTTGGGGGAGGTTAGGTGGGGGCTTTTAGTTATTTATCAACTGCATGTTAGCAATCTTCTCCTGCAGCTTACGCATCTGCTCTTCCTGCAGTACACGCTTATACTCGATAGGTACAACCTGTATGAAGTCTTCTACATAGCGGTTCCAATCATCGAGCATCTTACGAGCGAGGGAAGAACCTGTGTAGAGATAGTGCTGACGGATGAGTTCGTGCAGTTCCTTGCGGTAGCTTGCCTCTTCCACGAGGTTTATCTCTACCTGATCCATGTTACAGAAGTAGTCGAAGTTATGGTTCTTGTCCCAAACATAAGCCACACCGCCTGACATACCAGCAGCGAAGTTACGTCCTGTCTCACCAAGAACAACCACGCGTCCGCCTGTCATGTACTCACAGCAGTGGTCGCCAGCGCCTTCGATGACTGCTACGGCACCAGAGTTACGAACACCGAAGCGCTCACCCACTCTACCGTTGACGTACAGTTCACCTGTTGTAGCACCATAGAGACCTGTGTTACCAGCGATGATGTTGTCCTCTGCTACGAAGTCTGCATTAGCACGTGCTGGTGGCAGGATAGAAATGCGTCCGCCTGAGAGACCCTTACCGAAGTAGTCGTTACACTCACCCTCCAGCTTCAGGTTAACACCCTTGACAGCGAAGGCGCCGAATGACTGACCGGCAGAACCTTTGAACTTGATATTGATAGTACCGTCAGGCAATCCCTCCTCGCCGTACTTCTTAGCGATAGTACCTGAGAGCATAGTGCCTACAGCACGGTCTGTATTCTTGATAGCGTAGTCGAGGTTCACTTCTTCCTTCTTCTCGATAGCATCCTTACATGCTGCGATAATTTCGAAGTCCTTGACGCCTTCAACCTTTGTGAACTCACCGCGATCCCAGTAGAGTGCGCCATCAACCTTGTGCAGCAGACGAGAGAAGTCTATCGTTCCCTGCTTGGTGCTTGGATCAGCAGCGTGTACTTCAATGAGGTCTGTGCGGCCGATAATCTCCTTGAGTGACTTAACGCCTATCTCTGCGAGGTATTCACGTGTCTGCTCAGCGAGGAATGTGAAGTAGTTCACTACGTAGTCCGCATGTCCGCGGAACTTAGCTCTGAGGCGTTCGTCCTGTGTTGCTACGCCGACAGGACAGGTGTTGGTGTTACACTTACGCATCATGAGACAGCCGAGAACGATAAGTGGCAGTGTACCGAAAGAGAACTCATCAGCACCGAGCATTGCCATTAAGATGACATCGCGCGCAGTCTTCAGCTGACCGTCGGTCTGCAGGCGAACCTGGTTACGGAGTCCGTTCATGACGAGGGTCTGCTGTGTCTCTGCAAGACCTATCTCTGGCGAGATACCAGCGAAACGCATTGATGATGCTGGTGAAGCACCGGTACCACCTTCTGCACCTGATATAACGATGAGGTCTGCCTTTGCCTTTGCCACGCCGGCAGCGATAGTACCTACGCCGCTCTCTGCAACGAGTTTCACGCTGACAGCTGCTGTTGGGTTGATATTCTTCAGGTCGAAGATAAGCTGAGCGAGGTCCTCGATAGAGTAGATATCGTGGTGTGGTGGAGGTGAGATAAGGGTAATTCCAGGAATAGCATTTCGCGTTTTAGCGATAATCTTGTTCACCTTGAAGCCAGGCAGCTGTCCGCCCTCACCAGGCTTAGCACCCTGTGCCACCTTGATCTGCAGTTCCTCTGCATTGACAAGATACTCTGCCGTTACGCCGAAACGACCTGAAGCAATCTGCTTTGTCTTAGAAGAGAGGCTAACGCCGTCAACCTCTGTATGGTAACGCTCGTTGTCCTCACCGCCTTCACCGGTGTTGGAACGTGCGCCGAGCTTATTCATTGCGATAGCGAGTGCCTCGTGTGCCTCAATAGAGAGGGCACCGAAAGACATAGCGCCTGTTACGAAGTGCTTTACGATAGACTCTACTGGCTCAACCTCGTCTATTGGTGTTGGCTTTGCTGCCTTCTTGAAGCCCATGAAGTCACGGAGGAAGATTGGTCTCTCCTTATCATCTACCTGCTTAGCCCACTCCTTGAACTTCTTATATGAACCAAGGCGTGTAGCAATCTGCAGGTTAGCGATGGTCTCTGGGTTCCATGCGTGGTCAATACCATCCTTACGGTAGTTGAACAGACCGTTGTTTGGAAGGAATGCGCTCTCACCTGACTTAAGAGCATCAGCCTGCTGACGCAGACGTATAGCATCGCGTGCAATGTCGCGGAGGCCTGCGCCGCCGATAGTTGAGATGTCCGTACCGAAGTATTTCTGCAGAAGGTCCTCAGAAAGGCCTATTGCCTCGAATATCTTCGCACCGCGATAAGAGCGGATGGTAGAGATACCCATCTTTGACATGATCTTCTTCAGACCCTTGTCAACGGCCTTTATATAGTTCTTCTCTGCTGTAGCATATTCCTCCTGCACCTTGTGCTTCTTCACGAGGTCGTCGATTACGGCGAATGTCATGTAAGGGTTGAGGGCTGAAGCACCATAGCCGAGCAAGAGGGCTGCGTGCATCACCTCACGAATCTCACCTGACTCTACGATAAGAGCGGTCTGTACACGCTTTCCTACGCTGATAAGGTAGTGGTGAACAGCACTGACAGCAAGGAGAGAAGGTATCGCTGCATGTGTAGCATCGATGTCGCGATCGGAGAGGATGATGTAGTTTACGCCATCATCTACGCTCTGCTCTGCTTCCCTGCAGAGGTTATCAAGTGCCTCTGACAGTCCTGTCTCGCCCTTAGCCATCTCAAATGTGATAGCGAGCTTCTTGGTCTTGAAGCCCTTGTAGCGAATGTTACAAAGGATATCGAGCTCTGTATTGGTGAGCACTGGCTGTGGAAGGCGCACCATCTTACAGTTTGTCTCATCTGGATTGAGGATTCCTGAACCTACACGACCGATATATTCTGTCAGGGACATGACGAGTTCCTCACGGATAGGGTCGATGGCTGGGTTCGTAACCTGTGCAAACTGCTGACGGAAGTAGTTGAAGAAAATCTGTGGGCGGTCACTGATGATTGCCAATGGGGTATCGTTACCCATGGCAGCAACAGGCTCCTGACCGTTGGTACACATTGGCACGACGGTCTTGTCGATGTCTTCCTGTCCGAATCCGAAAGAGACGAGCTTACGGTCGTAGTCTTCTACGGCGTTGCTCACCTTACGTCCAGACTTCAACTTCTCCAGCTGTATGCGGTTTGTTGACAACCACTGACGGTAAGGGTGCTCACTTGCGAGCTTCTCCTTTATCTCGCCGTCGTAGTAAATCTTACCCTCAAGGGTATCAATGAGGAGAATCTTACCTGGCTGCAGACGTCCCTTTGAAACGACATCTGATGGTTCGAAGTCCATAACACCTACCTCTGAAGCTACTACCATCAAACCGCTCTTTGTGATAGTGTAACGGCTTGGGCGCAGACCGTTACGGTCAAGCATACCACCAGCATAACGACCGTCAGAGAACATCAATGCTGCAGGGCCATCCCATGGCTCCATCAGGATTGAATAATACTCATAAAAGGCCTTAAGGTCTTCACTGATAGGGTTCTTATCGTTGAATGATTCTGGCACAAGGATAGCCATTGCCTGTGGCAAAGACATACCGCTCATCACCAGGAACTCAAATACGTTGTCGAGAGAAGCAGAGTCTGACATGTCACTCTGCAGGATAGGACGAATCTCCTTGATGTCGCCGAGCGCCTCAGAAGAGAGCACTGACTCACGGGCATTCATCCAACCGCGGTTACCACGCACGGTGTTGATCTCACCATTGTGGCAGAGGAAGCGGAATGGCTGAGCCAACTTCCACTTAGGGAATGTATTGGTAGAGAAGCGAGAGTGTACCAAAGCCAGACCACTGGTGAAGTAGTCGTTGCTCAGGTCAGCATAGTAACGACGCAACTGACCGCTGGTCAACATGCCCTTATAGATGATATTGGCACTTGACAGCGAACATACATAGAAGTCTTCGTCGGCAATGCGATTCTCAATCTTCTTACGTACCTTATATAATATACGCTCAAACTGCTCGAGCTTGTCATCGGTCACACCGGTAACAAACACCTGCTTCACGTCTGGCTCCACCTCGCGTGCACCGACACCGAGCACTTCCGAATTGGTAGGCACATTACGCAGATGCATCAGCGTGAGACCCTCGCGCTCTATCTCTTCTATCATGATAGAGAGAATCTCTGCCTGGCGTGCCTCGTCTTTTGGCAAGAATACCAGACCCGTGCCGTACTTACCCTTCTCTGGCACAGGAATACCTTGCAGCAATATAAACTCATGAGGAATCTGCAGGAGGATACCTGCACCGTCACCCGTCTTGTCGCGTGTCTCAGCACCACGATGCTCCATGTTCTCGAGCACCCTCAGCGCGTTGTCAACCAAGTCGTGACTCTTGTTGCCGTGGATGTTGACCACCATGCCGACACCACACGCATCGTGTTCGTACTCGGCACTATACAATCCAGTTCTCTTCATAATATAAAATGTATATTAAATGTTAGTCGTTACGTTTTACCCTGATACTTTTCAAATTATTACATTCTCTTTGAATTACCTCTCGTTTTAAGACTTTTTGTCAAGAAAAGGTATGTTTTTGTATCATTTTGACTGCAAAATTACTATTTTTCTATCATATTGACAAATCTATCACGGTCTTTTTCTGCAATTTCTATCTTTCAAAAACAGTAAAATTACAATTCGTAAGCATTTCGTTTATTTTTACTTACAAATCGTAACGTATTCGCATTGTTTTACTTACACTTTGCGATTTTTGCTCATTTTCTTGCTTTACACTGGCATATAACACTACGTCAACACTCGCACAGCAACGCATCTACAATGCCATAAAATCACCATTCCCACATATCAAAACGTAAGCAAAACACCCTTTTCGCTGACAAATTGTATTTTCCGAACGCTCCGAGAACGCCCTTGAAATCCAAAAAGAAAAATATAGCCACAAATACGCCCCAAAATCGCCATTAGAAGCAACCGCCTGACTATCAATACATTACAAAAACAATCGGGCATTTTTACGTCTTTTCCAACGCAAAAACACCCGATTTTCGTTGTAATCGTTGCACGATTACACTGTAATCCTACAACTTTCACCAAGTAAAAGTGGCACTTTCACGATGCAATCGTTGCACGATTACATTATAAAACCACAACAATCACCACCCAAGCGCACAAAAACCATCCCCCACCTCACAATTTTCCCCATCTCATCATTCTAGATTGCATCTCGCCCCGCCCAAAAACAAAAAAGCAATCTGTAAGCATTTCATCCCTTTTGCTTACAGATTGCTTTTTTATG
>JAGHTW010000091.1 GCA_018065145.1 Candidatus Prevotella equi | reverse complement strand
ACAAGGGTACTAAAATGTTATTGAGAAAACTCCCAAATTGAACATTGTTCAGAGACAATGTCCTTACTCTTTTGCCTCAGTCAATTTTGCAAGAAGTGTCTCTATTGGAGTCTTTGCAGATATGGTCTGAATTATACCCATTGTACATTTTACTGCAACCGGCGAATGAAGAACCATACAAAGATTGAAGAAACCGGCAACGTCAAGTATATATGGGCAATAGCGATTGCGCATATAGCCCATCGACTTCAGACGCTCTGGCGATAATGCTTTGGTTTGTTCTTTGGTAAGCCGAATGACAGAATGTTCTGAGAAACGTTTCAAATTGTTACTGATTGCCTTTCGTACTTCTGTTCTTGACACATCAAAAATCTTGGCTGCAATATAATCGATTATCATTGGCACCTCACCCAAATCACGAGTGGCATAATCATAGAAAAGGTGTCGAACGATGTCCGTTACTTCCAATGGATGCAGTGCCTCAAATTCCTGACACCACTTACTTACTAATTCAGTGTCAATCCGTATGATTTCATCAGCAACGGACTCGGGAGTTTCTTTATTACAACGGAAGGTAGAGAACTCACCCATAGTAATATTCAAGCAATTGCCATCGTCCTGTATATTCCAACCATTGCGGAATGTATAGAACAGTCGTAGGTCATTGTGCTTGAGATACTGTAATCCAATATCATCATCACTTTTTTCAAAAGGATATACAAAGACACTGTCATTCTCGGATGATTGGTTAGTTTGTATTGCTCCTTTCTCATGAAGAACGCTAACAACATGCTCTGCCAATAGTTTTTGGTCTGTCTGTGGCAGTGTCAATTCATCAAAGTATTGTTGAATCTTTTGATTCACATAATAGTTGATTGTGGGAGTCATAATTCAAAAGTCATTAATAGTCTATAATTCAATGCAATAACCAATTTATCAAATCACTAAGTTTATAATCTCCGTCCAATTCTCCATCACTCGTAAAGCAATAAGAATCGAAGAAATGTCCTTTATAATCTTCTTCTCGGAAAACGGTCAGTTCTACATCTGCAGGATTGATGAATTTCTCCTTTATACACTCAGATACCGCCTCCAGAATAGAAGGGAAGACAGAAGCGATCTCAACAACTTTGTCCTTGTCATTACAATATTTCTTAATGACACGCCTTACATTCTGTTTCTGCTCACCTAAAGAATAAGGAAAGAATCTCTCATCGTGATTTATCCAATATTCGCGTAAACACAACCACGGTAAGCGACTTGTACTATCGGTAATTTTCAATTTCAGTTTCATACTTTCTCTTCACTTTGTTAGCATAAGAATCGTTGGTACTCATCTTCTATTAGACTATCTTCATCCTCAAAAATGAAGGCATTCCAATCAGATAGATATTGCATAGTAATCAGATAGCTTTCAACTTGTAATCAGATAGATATTACATAGTAATCAGATAGCTTTTGTATTTTCTGTGGGACATACTGCTTAACAGGAGGTAATATTACCCAAAAAAACTTGTTTAACCTGATTTTTTAATACTCCCAGTGAGTAGTTACGTCACCAATTACAACCAATAAACATTATATTTGTGGATTATTTGTTATTATGAATTAAAAATTGTCTAATGCTTCTTTCATCCGTATATCTTAAAAATTCGTATAACTGTCTTCCTTATCTTCTCTTTCTACAATTATCTTTTTCATACGAATTTTATTCATTAGTTTCATCACATCCCTACGATCGTATTTACGTGTTCCTCTGTCACCATTTCTATGACAATGGATAAGACCATTTCCTTCCCAACGGTCTAAATCAGGTTCAGAAAATCCCTGAGTTTTAAGATACGACAGTAGTTGTGGTCGGGATATATATTTTGTTTCTGGCATCAATATATTCAACATCTCTACCTGGGCAATGCTATACACACTTCCCATAAGTTCTTCTATTTCCTTGAATGTAAGATTTACGTACATAGCAAATAAATACCAGTAAGAATCTTAACAAACGGTCTCCATAGAGGTTCAAAGAATGGAGACCGTCTTTTTGTTTTTCTTACATAGTGTTACGTTTTTAGTTTGACATTGGGTTAATTACAAATATATAGTGTTGTTTGAAGTCTTCTCGTCAATTAGATCGATAATACCATCTCTTTCTTTATAATTGTTGTTTACGTATAGCCACTCCACTGATAATGAGCGCCCTCATTGCCTCGTTGAAAGAAGCAAAATAGTGTTTGATGTAATCACTATGTGCATTCCTTTCCATGTAGAAATATCCATTGCCGGATTCATAATGAACGCTCAAATATTTCTTATACTTGCGTTCATATATATGCTGAATATCACTCATTGTGAGAGGTTCTATAACTTCTTCGCGCATAAAGTCATACACCTTATCATTCAATGGGATTAGCTTATCGAGAGCAACACGTTCCAATGGTTCCCATTGTGTCGCATCAATCACCCTGCGTACTTGCTCCTCTGTTGTTTCATCATCAACATAAGGGAGGGAGATCTCATTGCCTAACTCATCGTCATGAGTGTATTTGTCAGGGTGAGGAGAAATGCTTACCCAGTCATCCTCATTAGCCATCTTCTTTAGTCGATCCAAACAATAACAATGTAGTCCTATACCTGACTCCAGTAAAGATTCAATCATATTCACCACATCTTGCGAATAACCATAAACTCCATAGTTCAAAGATAAATACCATTTACCATCAGGTACATCAATATCTTCTCTGTACGAGTGTTCTCCTTGTTTCCGTGGAATCAGGTGTATGCGAGCGTAAGCCACATCCAGACAATGGTACGAACTGTTTTCTTCTTCCCATTTCAGGAAATCAGCCTCAGAATCCAAATTAAGACCTTCTATCTGACACCCCTTACTGTTATGTTCAAAGATTTCTATATCCGATAGATTTTCGAAACTGTCAACATCAGCGCGATTGAACTCATTATTTGTCCAATAAGCCTCATACAACACCCTCCATACGTGCATATAAGTCCTTAATGTCATCCTGTCATAAGTCCGTATAGGCATAGCTTTCATCTTATCAACAAGCTCTACAACATGGTCTGGGTCTTCGAATGTTCTATAAGAAGGACAGATTGCATTCAAGTCCTTCCTTCGTATTCTGCCATACCTTTTATTATAAGGAAGGTGTTGTGCTACATAATCGTTGTATTCGTCTGGACTGATGCAGATACGCTCTACCAAAGAATTTACGTAACGCTCCAGTTTCTTCAAAGCTCCACTGACATTACCATACAACTCATCAGGTTTCCGTTCACCGTGACCACTCTGATGACTGCGGAGATCGATGAAAGCCCATGACTTGTTGCTCAATATTATATAATGCATCTCTTGATAACACCCTGTAATCAAGAGATACCAGTAGTTCCCATTCTCATCAGCATCTTCTTGCCTGTCACACTTCCGAGGCGCTTTTATCTCAATCCATAACCGGCGCATGTCATCGTCGCCCATTACATCGAGGTGACACATTGTCTTTTCTATCCTCAACATCACTTTGAGAGCGACATCATCAACAATCACCCCATTGATATGACTATTGTGATCCAAGCACATAATCTCCCGTAAATCAGCGTACTTCAAAATTGGCAAATCTTTCATTTTCTTTATTTTTTTGTGATCAATTACATTCTCTATTATACTAGTATGCATCACTATGAAAATGTTACATGTTAGAGTGTAAAATTTAACAAAACTTTAAGAAAATAGTTGTCAAAAAATTTTGATATTACAATATTTTTTATTAACTTTGCATTTAGTAAGGATCAGTATTTTAACAAGTTACACTATCGGATATGAACAACTTTAATAACATAAATTCCTCTCGGCTTTTAAACATCATTCTGCTTGGCGACAAACAGAGCGATGAAGCAATGTATTATCTGCTACATGATAGATTATACAAAAAACTTGAAGACAAATTCAATGTTCAAAGTAACAAGAACAATGAAGACCTAGCAGATGTTCTTGACGACTTTTTCTTATATCTTAGAGAAGGAAAAGGCAATTCTGCTCATCCCTATTCTGTACTATCCACAATCAAAAACAAAGGCGCATTTGAAGCATGGGTTGTCAGTACGTTCAGGAACTTCCTCTATAATAAATTCGGGAAGAAACAATATACACTCGTACACGAACAAGGAAACGTAATGGCAGAAGATAACAATGTCATGGATAAGGAAGAACTGATCAGTAAGGCATCTATTCTGATAGCATATTCACATCAATCCCTCACTCCTCGTAATCAATTTCTGTTTCTCAGAGCACTGCTCACTTTACTTAACAAAGGCACTGCCCTGCCAGATAAAGACATGGCAGAAGCAATGGGCATGTCACACGTTCTATATCGGGTAACTACCCACCGAATAATGCAAAACGTAGCAAAGAACAAGAAGAGTATAGAATCTGGAGTAAAGTTTAACCTTGACAGTTATCACACTGCAATGGCAGAGTCAATAAACAATGATTTCGATACTCTCTATTCCACCCTAATCAGATACTACGACTCAACTCTCAGTCACTTAGAAAATGTCTCTGCTATCAGAAAACTTCGCAAAGAGTATTACAATACAACAGGAGTGATGCTTCATGAAGATATTGCGGTCTATGGTTCGTTGTCAATATACAGTTTCTATAACAAACTGAACAGATGCATTAATCAACGATCAGCAGCATAACTATCAATCTTTCTATATAAAACATGAGTGATGCAACCAAAAACTGCATCACTCATGTTTTATGTAACAACGATTATTTTGCTTTCATTCCTTGCAAAAAAAGGATCACCATTTGCTTTTACGAAAAACTTGGCTAACTCCGACTCTGTCAGTTTGCGGTCACTAGCATGGACGTGCATACATTCCACAACGCAGAAGGATGTGAAATAGATTTATATCAGCCATAGTGAACAGTTACTTTTTTGATTGGATGAAGAAATTCTGTTTTGTCAATATAAAGTCCTTCAAGGATAGGATTAAGGTCGATGTACTCTTCCTCTGGTTCATCACTATGCTTGTACTCCGCCATCACCACGATATAACCGTTATCCCATTTTTTTACGGAAATATAACGCTCAAGGGAATACGGAGCCTTGAAGCGTACATTATAGCCACCATAACGGAAGATGGTATAGCCATCCCCACTGCTTAGAATAGCTTCGTTTGAAGGATATTCTAAGGACTTTTGCGTCTTTATGTC
>JAGHTW010000009.1 GCA_018065145.1 Candidatus Prevotella equi | reverse complement strand
TTGCCCCAGCCGCTGTCGGCAATTAGTGGGACGGCGAGAGGGTTGCAGAGTGAAGAATTGTGGCAAGCGTTCTGCATCTCTTCGATGACGATGCGCTCCACCTGTTCCTTCTCTGACGCTGGTACGGAGAAGTTCAATTCATCGTGCACCTGTAGTATCATCTTTGCCTTTAATCCCTCTTCTTTCAGGCGGTTAAAGACGCGTATCATTGCCACTTTCATGATGTCTGCGGCGGTGCCCTGGATAGGAGCATTGACAGCATTACGCTCTGCAAAGGCACGGACGGTACCGTTGTGTGATGTGATGTCTGGCAGATAGCGGCGACGTCCCATCAGCGTCTCGGCGTAACCCTTCTCCGCTGCTGTTGCCTTACACTTTTCTATGAATTCGTTTACCTGTGGGAACGACTCGAAATAACCGTCTATCAGCGCCTTAGCCTCATGGCGATCGATGTCCAATCCCTGTGCAAGACCAAAGGCAGAGATGCCGTATATGATGCCGAAATTAGCCGATTTAGCCTTGCGGCGCTCATCCTTCGTGACCTCTTCGATAGGCTTTTTGTAAATCTTTGCCGACGTTGCTGCATGGATATCCTGACCACTGGTGAATGCCTCTATCATGTTCTTGTCGCCGGACAATGACGCCATGATGCGAAGCTCCACCTGACTGTAGTCCGCAGAGAAGAAAACATCCCCTTCTTCCGCCACAAAACAGCGGCGAATCTCCTTGCCATCCTCACTACGGACAGGGATATTCTGCAGGTTTGGATCGCTCGAAGACAGTCGTCCCGTTGCCGTCACACACTGATTATACGACGTATGAATCCTTCCCGTGCGAGGATTTATAAGCTTTGGCAGAGCCTCTACGTACGTTCCCAGTAACTTCTTCAAACCACGGTAGTCCAGTATCTTTCCAACGATGTCGTGCTTGTTGCGAAGCGACTGCAAAACCTCTTCCGAAGTGACGTACTGTCCCGTCTTTGTCTTCTTCGCCTTCTCCACTATCTGCAGTTTGCCGAAGAGGATATCACCCACCTGTCGTGGTGATGCGATGTTGAAAGACTCGCCCGCAAGTTCGTAAATCTCATGCTCTATCTCCGCCACTCGTTGCGCCATCTGCTGCTGAACCTCAGACAGTGCCTTCGTATCCAGCGTCACACCGTTGCGTTCCATCTCCACGAGCACAGGGATAAGCGGCATCTCTACCTCGTGGAAGAGCTTTTCGCAGCCCTTCTCTTTCAGCATAGGCTCGAGAACATTCTTCAGTCGCAGCGTTATGTCCGCATCCTCAGCGGCGTAGTCTTTTATCTTCTCCACCGGCACATCGCGCATCGATTTCTGTCCGCGTCCCTTCGGACCGATCAGTTCCTCGATGTGAATCGTCTCGTACCCCAACAACGTCTCCGCCATGTAGTCCATGTTATGATGCAGTTCCGGGTTGATAAGGTAGTGCGCCACCATCGTGTCCCACAACGGACCTTTTACGTCAATTCCGTAATTCGCCAACACCTGAATGTCGTACTTTCCGTTTTGCACAACCTTCGTAACATGTGCAGACTCATAAGCCGCTCTGAACGCTTCCAAAACTTTCTGTGCTTCTTCGCGTTTTGATGGCACTGGAACGTAAAAAGCCTCTTTTTCGTTCAACGCGAAGCTCAAACCCACAAGTTCAGCGTCCAATGCTACTGTTGAAGTCGTTTCGGTGTCAAAAGCAAATTCTTTTGCATTAGTCAAACGACCACAAAGGGAAGCCATATCTTCCTCATTATCAACCAATACGTATTTAGCATCAGCAGAATTAAAACGCGTTAGATTCGAGTTTTCAACGTCTTCTGAATCGTTGGTCATGAAATCGCCAAATAAATCGAGTTGTCCGTTAACACTTTTTTGCTTTTGTGCAGATTTCTTTACAATCGTATCTTTTTTGCCGAGCAACTTCTCTTTGAGCGTTTTGAATTCGAGTTCTGTAAAAATCTCGTCCAGTTTCTCTTCGTCGGGATTTTGCACAGCCATCTCGTCGAGTAGGGTAGTGACCGGAACGTCAGTGCGGATGGTTGCCAGATATTTTGAAAGCTTTATGTCCTCGATGGCGCCCTCCACCTTTTCCTTCATCTTGCCTTTCAGTTTGTCAGTGTTGCTGAGTAGTCCCTCGATGCTTCCAAATTCCAGAATCAGTTTCACGGCAGTCTTCTCGCCAACGCCCGGGCATCCCTGGTAGTTATCCGACGAGTCGCCCATGAGTCCAAGCAAGTCTATCACCTGGTCCGTATTATCTATGCCATATTTCTCGCAAACCTCCTTTGGTCCCATCACCTCATAGCCGCCACCGTGCCGTGGTCGGTACATGAAGACATGATCCGACACCAGCTGCGCATAGTCCTTGTCCGGCGTCAGCATAAAGACATCGCAAGCATCGCCGCCAGCACTGCCGTCGTTACCCTCTCTTTTGGCTATTGTGCCTATCACGTCATCCGCCTCAAAGCCATCCACCTGCAGTATAGGAATGCGGTAAGCCTTGAGGATATCCTTGATGATAGGTATCGCGCGGCGTATATCCTCAGGCGTCTCTTCGCGCTGTGCCTTATAGTCTGCAAACACCTCATGACGGAACGTCTTGCCATGGTCAAAGGCAACGGCAAGATGCGTTGGTTTCTCCTTCTGCAACACCTCGTTGAGAGTATTGCAGAAACCCATGATGGCGCTCGTATTAAGGCCTTTGGAGTTAATTCTCGGTGCACGAATGAGGGCGTAATACGAACGATATATCAGCGCATACGCATCAATAAGGAATAGTTTCTGTGACATATATTAGGTGATTAGTTTCTGCAAAGGTAACGAAAAAATACCATTCTTCAAAATTTCTTCCTTCATATTACAAATATGCCAAAAGTTTTTTGTAATTTTGCATTCAATATGACAAACTATATAGACATAATACGTCAGCCGATAGGTGTGGAGTTAGAGCAATTCATTGCAATGTTCAATGAGTCGCTTAGTCATTCTGATGGCCTTTTGTCACAGGCGCTGGACTATATCCGTCAGCGTGCCGGCAAGCGAATGAGGCCTATGCTGTTGTTGCTGATGGCAAAGAACTTTGGACAGGTAACAGAATCCACGCACCGTGCCGGCGTAGGACTGGAGCTGTTGCATACCGCCAGCCTTGTGCATGACGACATTGTTGACGAGGCAAGCGAGCGACGCGGGCAGGCTTCCGTCAATGCCGTTTATGATAATAAGGTGAGTGTGCTTGTAGGCGATTACATCCTCTCTGCAGCGCTGCTCAATGTGTGTCAGACGCACGATGTGGAGATGGTGCGATACCTCTCAAAGTTAGGACAAACGCTCTCCAACGGCGAGATCCTCCAGCTCACATCCAACGGCTCTGAGACCATCAGTGAGGATGCTTACTACGAGGTTATAAAGCAGAAGACAGCGGCATTGTTTGAGGCGTGTTGTGTACTCGGCGCTATGTCGGTGAATGCGTCAAAAGAGATGGTCAGCGAAGCGCAGAAGTTTGGTCAGACTCTCGGCGTGATATTCCAGATTCGTGACGATATATTCGACTATTACGACTCTTCCCAGATAGGAAAGCCAACGGGTAATGACATGGCGGAAGGTAAGCTGACGCTGCCTGCTATCTATGCCGTACTCAATCATGGCGATGATGACATTCGTCGCATCGCGATGGCAGTGAAAAACCATGAGGCAAGTCAGGAGGATATAGCGCGTCTCGTTGCGTTTACGAAGGCAAACGGCGGTATAGAATATGCTGAACAGGTGATGCAGCGCATGCATGCCGAAGCACAGCAATTCATCGATGAAAGGGTAGGGGACAACGACCTTAAAACAGCCCTACAAGCCTATCTCGACTATACTATCAAACGTACATTATAGGGACCCACCCCAACCCTCCCTCTCAGGGAGGGTTGGGGTGGGTCTCTTTATAACTCCTGTATGAGGATATCCGCGAGTCTTGATGTGCCGAGGCGGAAGAGTTTATTGTTCAGCCATTTCTCGCCCAGGACTTCCTTCACTATCGTGTAGTATATTATCGCGTCCATGCTGCTGTTGATGCCGCCAGCAGGCTTGAAACCGACCATACGACCCTCCTGTTCGTAGTACTCCTTGATGCACTGACACATCACATACGCAGCCTCTGGCGTAGCACTGATCTTCTCTTTTCCTGTGCTCGTCTTGATATAGTCAGCGCCTGCATTCATAGCGAGGAATGATGCCTTGCGGATGTTCTCAGGAGTCTTCAGACAACCCGTCTCAAGGATAACCTTAAGCGCTACATCCGGTCCGCAGACAGCCTTCATTTCGCGTATCTCGTCCATCACTCCCTCTTCATCGCCTGCCAGTAATTTACCCACAGGCATTACCATGTCAATCTCCGTTGCACCGTCCTTTATGGCGAGTGCTGTCTCGGCTATCTTTACCTCCATGAAGGTCTGTGACGAAGGGAACGAACCACTCACGCATGCTATCTCCACACCCTCTACGTCCAGCGTCTCGTTGACGATGGAAGCGAAGCAAGGATACACGCAGATGGTGGCTGGATGTGGTAGTTCCGGACACTCATTATCCCACTTGTTTACCTGTTCTACGAACGCCATCACCGACTGTTCAGAGTCCGTGCATTTCAACGTTGTGTACTCAATGCTACCGAACAAGAAACGCTTCACATCCTGTGTATCGTTCTCGGCAGCCTTTGCAATAATTTCTGTAAGTTCTTTCATTGTTTTAAGGCCCCTCCCCCTTACCCCTCCCACAGGAGGGGAGAGATGTGTTTTGAGGGATTCAAGGGCGTTGTTTGTTGTTATTTATTTTATCTTATTTATTATTCTTGATTACTTTGTTCCGTAGCCATTGCCTCTATAATTATTCTTGCTTTATTCGCGCCCACAGCCTCTCTGAGCGCTTCCTTTCCCTGTTCCGTTGTAGTTGCTTCGCGTATCTTCTTCACGCTCTTGAAGGCGGCAAGGAGCGCTTCCTTTGCCTTAGGACCGATGCCTTTTATATCGTCCAATTCGCTGTGTAAGGCATGCTTGCTGCGCTTGTCACGATGGAAGGTGATAGCATACCTGTGAACCTCATCCTGCATACGTGTGAGGGCATGGAACAGTTCGCTGTCAGGCTTTAGTTGAACTCTCAGACAATCGCCCGTCTCTTTATCAAAAGTAAGCAGTTCCTGCGTTCTGTGCTTGTCGTTTTTTGCCAATCCAGCCACTTTTACATTGAGGTTTAAGCTATCAACAACTTCCTTTATGACACCCATCTGACCAATGCCACCATCAGCAATGATAAGGTCGGGCAAATCGGTCTCAGGGTTGCTGTAACGACGATAGGTGGTTTCGCGCATCGAAGCATAATCATCTGGTCCTTCTACCGTCTTGATATTGTACTTGCGGTAGTCCTTTTTCGACGGTTTCATGCCCTTATACACCACGCAACCAGCCACGGCGTCAGAGCCTGAGATATTACTGTTATCGAACAGTTCTATATGGTACGGCAACTTATCCAGATGCAGCTTCTCCTTCAGTTCCATCATCAGACGCGTGTATTTCTGCTCCGGATTAAGCTTGTCTGTCTGCTTCAGACGGTCCACACGATACTGTTTGCAGTTCATCTGCGAGAGCTCCAGCAGGTGTTTCTTGTCGCCTCTCTGCGGTACGAAGAACGTAGCGCCAGGGTACTCCCAGTCTATCTCAAACGGCACTATTATCTCCTTTGCCGTAGAACCAAAACGCTCACGTATCTCTGGTATGGCAGAAAGCAATATATCCTGGTCTGTCTCATCCAGTTTTCGCTTGTATTCGAAGGTAAAAGACTGGTTTATGGTGCCGTTTGTTACGTGCATGTAGTTGATGAAAATATCCCCTCCCCAGCCCTCCCCTTCGGGGGTTAGGGGGCTTATTGTAAATACATCGACGTCCGTTATTGTATGGCTCACCACCTCGCTCTTAGAGCAGAATTGGTCAATGAGGATATACTGTTTCTTTAGTTCCTCTGCCTCCTCAAAGAGCATCTGTTCCGCCTTTTTCATCATTTCAGCGTATATATGCTCGCTCAATACGCGCGTATTACCCTTAAGAATCTCACGCGCGGCAGCGATATTCGCCTGATACTCGTCGTATGATTGCTTACCGATACATGGTCCGCCACAGTTCTTTATGTGGTACTCCAAGCATGGTTTGTACTTCCCTGCGGCAATATTCTCCGGTGTCAACGGAAAACGGCACGTGCGAGGACGGTAAAGTTTCTTTATCAGTTCAAGGATGGTGTACATCGACCCTAAATGCGAATAAGGACCGAAATACTGGCCATATTTCTTGTTTATCTGGCGCGTCTTGAAGATACGAGGGAAGTGTTCTCCTGTGATGCAGATGGAGGGGTATGTCTTTCCGTCCTTCAGCAGCACGTTATATCGCGGATTATACTTCTTTATGAGGGCGTTTTCGAGCAACAGGGCGTCCTCTTCGGTGTTTACTACGGTATAGGTGATGTTCTCTATCTTGCTTACCAACACCTTTGTCTTGAAACGGTCCACCTCTTTATGGAAATACGACGACACACGTCGCTTAAGGTTCTTCGCCTTACCGACGTAAATGATCGTTCCTTCGGCATCATAGAACTGATACGACCCCGGTTTCTCCGGCATCGCCAGCACTATCTGCTTCAAACGCTCAATGCGTGATATGTCAGTGGTACGTTTCATTGTGATTGCTCTACGTGAATTGTTTGTCTTTGATGTTTTTTCTAACGTGAATTGCCGTGAATTAAACGTGAATTAACGAAAATTTTTATTATATAATTTATGATTTTATGTATTTATAATTTACGACAATTCGCGTTTAATTTACGATAATTTTCGTTTAAGCGTCAGCGTATTATTATCGCGATTATTTGACAGTCGTTTTACGTCTAAAAGTAATGCGATTAGGGGGGTGTTGTAATCGTGCCACTTTTACCGAGTAATCGTGATGCTTTTACCGAGTAATCGTGCAACAATTACCGTGTAATCGTGGCACGATTACAGAGTCCCTGTTTTGCTATACTTTCGGGCTCGTTTCGCGGTGTATGACCATCGTGGCACAATGCCCGTGTTTGCGAAACGGAATTGATGGTCCGGCTTACGTTTCACGTGGAACGGTTAAATGCTAAATATTCAAAAATCAGCGATTTACACGAAAGGCTCAAGTGAAACTTTAACCGCCGCGTTTCACGTGGAACGGAGCCCGTGACTATTGTTTTTTCGCTGATTATTGTGCCATTTGTTGAGCGGATTATTTCAGTCGTATTTCCGTATTAAAGTTCCTCCCCTTGGGGGAGGTTAGGAGGGGCCTTTATCTTCCCATGAGTATCATGAGTACGTTGATATCTGACGGTGAAACGCCGGGAATTCGTGATGCTTGCGCGAGGGTGTCGGGATTGATGTTGGAGAGTTTCTGTCGCGCCTCAGTAGAGAGGGCGGTGATAGACTCGTAGTCGAAGTGTCCTTTGATGTGGATATTCTCCAGGCGGTGCATCTTGTCGGCGGTGATACGTTCGCGTTCGATGTATCCGCGATATTTCAATTGTATCTCGGCTGTTTCGGCTATCTCCTCGCGGCGGTTTGGTATGGACATGAGTTTTTCTTTCAGTCGTGGGAGACAGTCGGCGAAGGTCCATATTCCGCAACCAGGACGCGCGATGAGTTCGTGGAGTTTGCAACCAACGGAGAGAGGGTTAGTGCCCAGAGACTCCAGTTTAGAGTTTACCTGTTTTGGTTTTACGTTTGTTGTCATGCAGAAATCCACGATTTCACGAACGTAGCCTTCTTTCTCTTTGTAATACTCGTAACGCTCTTTTGTGGCGAGTCCAACGGCAAAAGACTTCTCTGTCAGTCGTGCGTCGGCGTCATCCTGACGAAGGAGGATGCGGTACTCTGCGCGAGAGGTGAACATACGGTATGGTTCATCCACACCTTTTGTTACGAGATCATCGATGAGAACGCCGATGTATGCCTCGTCGCGGTGAAGGATAAATGGGGTGAAGTTGCTTGAGTCAGAGCCTTTGTTGCCAGCGAAGAGTGCGGCATTGATGCCGGCGATGACGCCTTGTCCGCCCGCTTCTTCGTAACCGGTGGTGCCGTTGACCTGTCCGGCAAAGAAGAGACCGTCGCACATCTTCGACATGAGCGAGTGGTTCAGCTGGGTAGGGTCGAAGAAATCGTATTCTATTGCGTAGCCAGGGCGGTATATCTTTACGTCGCGCAGGGCAGGGATCTTCTTCAGTGCCTCAAGCTGTATGTCCATCGGCAGGGATGAAGAGAAGCCGTTGAGGTACATCTCGTTGGTGTCTGTTCCTTCTGGCTCGAGGAAGAGCGGATGGTGGTCCTTGTCGGCGAAGGTATGGAGCTTCGTTTCGATGGAAGGGCAGTAGCGAGGGCCGATGGATTGTATCTGGCCGTTGTACAGCGGCGAATCGGGAAGACCACGAAGGAGAACTTCGTGGCACTCGGGGGTGGTGTCGAAGGTCCAGCAAGGGAGCTGCTTTAGTGGAGAGTTAGGAGTTAGGAGTGAAGAGTTTATAGTGGAGAGTGAAGAGTGAAGAGTGAAGAGTGAAGAATTAGAGTTACCATCTGAGTTGCTCTGGTTATCTCTGTTGCTTTGGTTTTCTGAGTTGCTTTGGTTTTCTGAACAATTCTTACCTCTTGCACTCATTTTCGTACTGACGTCTGTCGATTCTTCACTCTTCACTCTTAACTCTTCACTCTTAGCTCTTAACTCTTCACTCAAGAACGAGAACATCTTGGTGACGTTTTCTCCTGGTTGTATCGTGGTGTCCTCGAAGTGGACGGAGCGTTTGTCTATGCGCACTGGTGTGCCGGTCTTCATACGGTAGGAGCGTATGCCGAGTGCGTTGATGGACTCGGTGAGATGGAGCGATGCTGGTTCGGCACAACGACCGCCAGGTACCATCTTACGTCCGATGTGCATTAGTCCGTTGAGGAAGGTGCCGGCGGTGATGATGACCGCAGGAGCATGCAACTCACATCCCCAGATGGTTCTTACTCCAGTGACAAATTGAGAATTGAAAGTTGAAAATTGAAATTTTTTTTCCATTTTCAATTTTCCATTTTCAATTCGTGACTCGTAAAGCAGTTCGAGGGCTTGGTCTTGCCAGATGTCGAGGTTTGGTGTATTGTCGAGTATGGAGCGCCATTGCCATATGAACTTTCCGCGGTCGCACTGTGCGCGTGGTGACCACATGGCAGGTCCTTTGGACTTGTTGAGCATACGGAACTGTATTGCCGTAGCATCGGTAACGATACCCATGCCACCGCCGAGGGCGTCTATCTCACGAACTATCTGTCCCTTGGCGATACCGCCAACGGCAGGGTTGCAGGACATCTGTCCTATCTTGTTCATGTCCATAGTGACGAGGCATGTCTTTGCGCCCATCATGGCAGCGGCGTGTGCTGCCTCGCAACCGGCGTGTCCACCGCCGATAACCAATACATCGTAGGTTAAAATCATAGTTTTAAATTGCAACGGCATCTTGAAAAAAGTGTAAGATGAGGTTGCTAAAATGCTATTATTGTTTAAATTTTGTTGCAAAAGTAATAAATATTTTCCAAAATAATCATACTTTGCTTTGAGATTTCGATTTTTTGTAGTAATTTTGCGAACGATAATTATCTTTTATTGTACGCCCATACGCGAGTGGGTTTAGTGCCATGTAGGAAAAACCAAATCAAAATAATTCATTAATTTTATCATTTAACAACAAACAAAAACTATGTGGTTATTTAATTCTTCAATTGGACGTAAGGTGATCATGTCAGTGACAGGTATCTGCCTTATTCTGTTCCTCACATTCCACATGTCAATGAATGTTGCGGCTCTGTTCTCTGCAGATGCTTACAACATGATTTGTGAGATGCTTGGTGCCAACTGGTATGCAGTTGTAGCAACGATGGGTCTTGCAGCGTTGGCAGTAGTACACATCATCTACGCCTTTATCCTGACAGCTCAGAACAAGGCAGCTCGCGGCAGTGAGCGTTATGCTGTATCTGAGAAGCCATCAAAGGTAGAGTGGGCATCACAGAACATGCTTGCCCTTGGTGTTATCGTTCTCGGTGGTCTTCTCATTCACCTTGCAAACTTCTGGGCAAAGATGATGTTGGTTGACCTTGGCGTTGACGCTTTCGGTGATGAGGTACACAGCACAGACGGTGCATACTGGATTCAGTACACCTTCTCACAGCCAGTCTTCGTAGTTCTCTACGTAATCTGGATTGCAGCACTGTGGTTCCATCTTACTCACGGTTTCTGGTCAGCAATGCAGACAGTGGGTCTCAATGGCAAGACATGGTTCTGCCGCATGAAGGTTATCAGCATTGCTTACGCTACCCTGATCTGCTTCGGCTTCATCGCTGTAGTGCTCTGCTTCTTCGGCCGCAGCCTGTGCTGCTAATCACTCTGGCGCGAAACGCTAAAAATTAAAAATCAAAAATCAAGAATTAACAATGGCTAAGACATTAAATTCACGCATACCTGAGGGACCAGTAGCAGAGAAGTGGACCAACTACAAGGCTCACCAGCGTCTGGTAAACCCAAAGAACAAACTGAAGCTTGACGTCATCGTAGTAGGTACCGGTCTTGCTGGTGCTTCTGCAGCTGCTTCATTGGCAGAGATGGGCTTCAACGTATTGAACTTCTGCATCCAGGACTCACCACGTCGTGCGCACTCTATCGCTGCACAGGGTGGTATCAATGCTGCAAAGTGCTATCAGAACGACGGTGACTCAGTATATCGTCTTTTCTATGATACAGTAAAGGGTGGTGACTACCGTGCTCGTGAGGCTAACGTATATCGTCTTGCAGAGGTTTCTAACAACATCATCGACCAGTGCGTTGCACAGGGTGTTCCTTTCGCTCGTGAGTACGGCGGCATGCTCGCTAACCGTTCATTCGGTGGTGCTCAGGTATCTCGTACATTCTATGCTAAGGGTCAAACAGGTCAGCAG
>JAGHTW010000078.1 GCA_018065145.1 Candidatus Prevotella equi | reverse complement strand
TTGCTCCTAACGCAGTGGAGACTGCTCCAGCAGCTGAGGGCGTAGTGCTTGTGGCAACGGAGTACTACACTGCCGATGGTAAGCATATCAACACCAACGGTGAACAGATAGACTTCAACCACTTGCCAATGATGCCACGCGGTATGGTGATTATCGTACGCAAGCATTATAGCAATGGTACTTCTAAAACACAGAAGTTTACATTCTAAACAAAAATTGGCGGACTACGGTCCGCCAATTTTTTTACTAATAATATTTTAACGTGAATGCCCGCGAATTGACCGTGAATTTAATCGTAAATTATTTCAATTCACCTATCCGTAGCTGGTGCTACAGCAGGGCTGGTAGTTCGAAGAGCTTGATGCCGTTGGATCCTTTTATCAGGATGTACTTATCCTTTAGTGGATGCTGCGCTATCTCTTCCTTTACTGCTGTGACGTCAGGGAATTTACGGTAGTCGCATGCTGTCTTACCGAATTCTCCGCCTACGAGCCATACGGTGATGTCTGGGTGCTGTTGCAGGAAGTCAACAACCTTCTGGTGCTCCTCTGCACTTACGCTGCCCAGTTCGCGCATGTCTCCGAGTATAGCCATCTTTGGTTCTACTGCCATGATAGCGAAGTTGTTCAGTGCCGCTGCCATGGATGTTGGGTTGGCGTTGTATGTATCTACGATGAGTTTGTTGTTGTCGGTCACCGTCAGCTGCGAACGGTTGTTGCTTGGCACGTATGATGACAGTGCCTCGCACACCTGTTGTGGCGTAACGCCGAAGTGCAGGCCTATCGTTGTTGCTGCGAGCATATTATATATATTGTATGCGCCGATGAGGTTTGTCTGTACTTCGTAGTTGTTGCCGGCGGTGCTCCATGAGTATCTCAGGAATGGTGCGCAGTCTATCACCTTGCCTTTTACTGTTGCCTCATCGCTATCCACTCCGTATTTCACGAGTGTCAGTCCCTGAGCAATGCCTGCGAGGTATTTGTTGTCTGCATCGATGAACACCTTGCTGTCGCTCTTCGTGCGCAGCTTGTCGTAGAGTTCGCCCTTTGTCTTTATGACGCCCTCGAAGGATCCGAAGCCCTCGAGGTGTGCCTTGCCGACGTTTGTTATGATGCCGTAGTCTGGTTCCACGATATCCACCAGCGTCTTTATCTCGCCTGGATGGTTAGCGCCCATCTCTATCACTGCTATCTCGTGTTCCTTGGTGAGGCGCAGCAGTGTCTTTGGCACACCGATGTGGTTGTTGAAGTTGCCCTGTGTGTAGAGCACGTTGTATTTCTTTGCCAGTACGGTGGCGATAAGTTCCTTTGTCGTTGTCTTACCGTTGGTGCCTGTGATGCCGATGACGGGTGTCTTGAGGGCACGACGGTGTTCGTTGGCTAACTGCTGCAGTGTTGTCAGCACGTCATCCACGAGTATGCAGCGTTCATCGGTAGCATATTGTGCCTCGTCAACAACGGCGTAGGCGCAGCCTTTGTCGAGTGCAGACTGTGCGTATGCATTGCCATTGAAGGACTCTCCCTTAAGGGCGAAGAAGATACTGCCCTGAGGACAATCACGACTGTCGGTGGTTATGACAGGGTGATCAAGAAAAAGAGAATATAATGTTGAATTCATAATTCATAATGCATAATGCATAATTTTTACTTGTTCCTTATTACTTTTTCCTTATTCCTTATTACTTTTTACTTTTCTCGGATTTGTCCGTTGCCTTCTATGAGCCACTTGTAAGTGGTAATCTCTTCCAGTGCCATAGGACCGCGTGGACCGAGCTTCTGCGTTGAGATGCCTATCTCTGCACCGAGACCGAACTGTGCACCGTCAGTGAAGCTCGTAGGGGCATTGACATATACGCATGCTGCATCCACTTGAGCCTGGAACGCACGGGCTGCGTCAGCGTTCTCTGTCACGATACACTCGCTGTGACCAGAGCCGTTGGCAGCGATATGGTCTATAGCGGCATCGAGAGAAGGCACTGTCTTGATAGCCATGGTGTAAGACATGAACTCCGTACCGAAGCTTTCCTCCGTAGCGCGCAGCAACAACTGCTCAGGATAGTGTCCCTTCAATGCTGCAAATGCTTCCTCGTCGGCAAAAATCATTACGTCGGCCTGTGCGAGAGGCACTGCTATGGCTGGCAGGTCGCTGAGTCGTTCCTGGTGCATGATAAGGCAGTCGAGAGCGTTGCATACGCTTACACGACGTGTCTTGGCGTTATTGATGACGCGTGTGCCTATCTCCAGGTCGCCGTCCTTGTCGAAGTATGCATGAACGACACCTGCGCCTGTCTCTATCACCGGCACCTTGGCGTTGTCGCGTACGAAGTCTATGAGGCGTCTGCCACCACGTGGTATGCAGACATCGATGTAACCTACGGCAGAGAGCATCTCTGCTGTTGCTTCATGAGTAGCAGGCAGCAGCTGTACTACGCCGGTATCTATGCCGTTGTCAGCCAGTACCTGCTGTATCATTGCTACGATAGCTCTGTTGGAGTCGTCAGCATCGCGACCACCTTTCAGCACGCATGCGTTACCGCTCTTGAAACAGAGTGAGAAGACGTCGAAGGCAACGTTTGGACGTGCCTCGAACACCATGCCGATAACACCGAATGGCACTGCTACGCGACGCAGATGAAGTCCGTTGTCGAGTGTCTTCTCTTTCAGTACGCGGCCCAGTGGCGATGGCAGTGCTGCTACATGGCGCATGTCTGAGGCGATGTCCTCAAGACGCTTTGGCGTGAGTTGCAGACGGTCGTAAAGAGGGTTCTGCGGATCCATGCGTGACAGGTCTTTGCTGTTTGCCTCGAGTATTGTTGCTTCGTTTGCCTTTATGGCGTCAGCCACGGCAAGGAGTATCTCATCGCGATGGTTGTCAGGGATGAGTGCGAGAGAGCGTGAAGCCTTCTTCGCTATGATAAATTGCTCGTTCATAATTCTCAATTCTCAATTTTCAATTTTCAATTTTCAATTTTCAACTTTCAATTTTCAATTTGGTATGAATTCGGTGTGGATAGGTGTGTCGTTGCCAGAGAAGAGGTCAACGAGGATGTTTGTTCTCTTGCCGTTGGCTATGATGACCTTTATGCCACTCTCTGCAACGCTGCGGGCAGTGTTGTGCTTTGACTCCATGCCACCGCGGCCAGCGCTGCTCTTTGTCGTCTGGATGTATTTCTCCAGTGACTCACCAGGCTGCACCTCGCGTATCACTTCTGACGCAGGGTCGGAAGGATTGCCCGTGTATATTCCGTCGATGTTGCTGAGAAGCACGAGTGTCTCGGCTCCCATCATACGTGCTATGAGGCCTGCCAGTTCATCGTTGTCGGTGAACATCAGCTCCGTCACGCTGACGGTGTCGTTCTCATTGACAACAGGTATGACGTCGTTGTCAAGCATTACCTCCATGCACTGGCGCTGATTGTTGTACTGGTCGCCTGGTTCGAAGTTCTCCTTCATGGTCAATACCTGACCGATGTGGATGCCGTACTCCCTGAAAAGGTCGTAATAGAGGTTTACCAGCTTCACCTGTCCGATGGAAGAGAAGAGCTGTCGCTGTTCTACGGAGTCAAGAGCGTACTCCACTTTCAGTTCGCTACGTCCGCAAGCCACGGCGCCTGACGATACGAGTATCACCTGATAGCGGTGCTCCTTGAGCCATGCTATCTGGTCAACGAGTGATGACAGACGGGTGATGTCAAGCTTTCCGCTTGCCGTCGTGAGGACGTTGGAACCTACTTTTACTACTATTCTATGCATATTATGTTGTTTTGTTTCTTTCTTATTATGGTGTTCGCTATTCGCGATAGTGTCGCAAAGGTACTAATTATTTCGCAATTACGCACGAAAAAGCGTTAATAATTTGCATTATGTAGTGCAAACTCATTGTTTAGCCATTGCAGAATGGGCAAAAGCGCTTGTCATTCGTATGTCAGATGTGGCAGTAATTGTTGCAAAAGGTCTGCCGGGATGCTCTTTATGAGAGACAGATCCTGTGTGGTCTTTATCTTTCCGATGGAGCGTCGCAGGTTGATGATGTCACGAGCCTGTACGTAGTTCAGCAGCGGATGTGCCTGAAGTTCCTTTTGCGTCATGCTATTAAGGCGTATCATCGGTATGCTGTTTGATAATGACATGTATTCCAACGCCTCGGCAGGGAAGTTTCGTATGCTGAGCAACTGCTCTTTCTTCTGGAATGTGCCACGGTGCTGTCGCAGTTCCACTATTTTTCGCGCGAAGTAAGACCCTATGCCGGGTATCTTCTTCAGCTCTGTTGTGTCGGCGGTGTTGATGTCTATCGTCATTCCGCGTGAGATTTTCTCCTGACGAGGGTATGATGGGGTAGGGCGCTGCTGCTGTGCCACAGGTGTCGTGTTGACGTCACGTGACGATGGCGTGTCGTCCTGCTGCGATGCTGACGCAATGCGCTGCGCTGCCGCTATCCTGATGTAGGGCTCCAGTTGCTTGTATTGCTCTGCCGTGAGACCATAGAGACGCGAGAAGTCAGATGGCTTGCGGTAACAGCCGCCCTTTGCACGGTACTTGTATATGTTTCGCACCTGCCAAGCCTTCAGACCAAGTCGCAACAGCGTCGTGCTGTCGGCGGTGTTGGGGTCAAAGGGGAAGGGCGTCAGCTTGATGTCGCTGTTTAGTGTCGTGGCTTTAGAACCGTCGCCATAGCCCCTGTCGGGCTGTGCGAAGTATTTATTGTTGCGAGACTTGTTGCCGTCATGATACGACAAAGAGCCCTTACGGTCATAATGACCATAGGGGCTCTTCTCGTTTTCTTCGTCTGATAATAATGGTATGAGTACAATGCAGGCAACAATGACAACCAGCAATACGATGATGGCATCGCGGTCGTGGCGGTTGAAGTGAAATATGTTGCCGAGTCTGGACATGATGGGAGTGTTATTGCCGTGGCAGCGCCGTTATACGATAGGCAATGATGAACCGTTTATCTTCTGATAGAAGTCCAATGCGAATACGTCTGTCATGCCAGAGATGAAATCTACCACCGCAAGGATGCGTGTTTCAAGGTCTGGTGCCTCTATCTCATACTGGCTGCTGACGCGTCTCAGCAACTGCTTTGAATAGAAACGGTCAGGGTTCAGCGTAGCATCAACCATCTGTTTCAACAGCGTCTCCATTATCTTGTAACCGCCTAACTCTATGTCCAGCACAGGCTTGGAGCGGTATATGCGGTGGAAGGCTATATCAGAGCAACGCTCGTATGCCTCACGCTGACGTTCGTTGATGTGTTTTATAAGACTGCCGCGGAAGGTTCCTGCCATGATGGCGTCCTCATTCTTCAGGAATGCCTCGACACATTCGTTCTCTAACTTTCCGATGACACAGGCACGCATATATACCACCTGCTCGTTCTGGTCGGTGATGCTCTCTGTCTCTATACGGTCCAGTATGCTCTTCTGTGTCTTCTCGTCAAAGAATCCTAACAATAGTTCCTTTGTCTCTTCGTAGGATATCAACTTCAGCTTGTGAGCGTCTTCGATATCCATTATCTCGTAACAGATATCGTCGGCTGCCTCCACGAGATATACCAACGGATGTCGCATGCCGCAGATGCCGCCAGTAGGCGATACGGTGATGTCGATGCCCAGTTCTGTTGCTATCTTGCGGTATGTCTCGGCTTCTGTGGCGAAGAATCCGAACTTATCCTTCTTGGCGCGCTTGTCGTTGAGCAATGTCTCATCATCGCAACAGGAAGAAGAGTAGGGATATTTCACTATAGAGGCAAGCATGGAGTATGTCATTACGAAACCGCCACTGCGACGACCGCTGTAACGATGCGTCAGGATGCGGAACGCGTTGGCGTTACCCTCAAAGTGAGTGAGGTCCTTCCATATCTCAGGAGAGAGTTTATCCTTGAGAATCTTACCCTCGCCCTCAGAGAAGAATGTCTGTATCGCCTTCTCGCCAGAATGTCCGAACGGTGGATTGCCAAGGTAATGAGCCAGACATGCAGTAGAGACGATAGTGCCAAGCTCCTCCACTTGTGTTCCTGCAAGGTCGGGATTGCGGCGTATTACATCTCGCGCTATGTCACAGCCCAACGACATTCCTACGCTTGCCACCTCAAGGGAGTGTGTCAAACGATTGTGGACAAAGACACTACCCGGCAATGGGAATACCTGTGTCTTGTTCTGTAAACGGCGGAATGGTGCAGAGAAGATAAGGCGGTCGTAGTCACGCTTGAACTCCGAACGGTCATCATGACGCTCGGTGTGCTGTGTCTCCTGTCCCAGACGCTTGCTTGTTATGAGGGTTCTCCAATCCATACCAATTATGCATTATTAATTATGCATTATGAATTCAGCATTACTCAAAGCTGATAATGTTGCTGTTGTTTGCTGCTGCAGGCTTGCTTGTTGCTTCTACAATCACTTCAGGAGCAACGTAGCCTACCTTCAGCTGTGCGAGGTTCTCCAGCTGCTGACGTGTACGTCCGTAGGTAGGAGAGTTCTCTATTGCAAGGATGAGGTCTTCGTTGTCAAGGTCCTGTGCTGAGAAGAGATGGATGTGTGGGCTGCGCTTCTGTGGGATGTTGTTACCGTCACCACCATAGTAACGTGAACGGCGCTCTGTCAGCTTAGCCTTTCTCTCTTCCTCTTCGGCAATCTTTGCTATCTCTTCAGCAGACTGCTTACCGGTGCGCTTTACCATAGCGTCATCGATATCGCTTAGTCCGAAGCCTGTAGCAAGGATGGTAACCTTTACCTTGTCTCCAAGAGTAGGATCGTTAGCAGTACCCCACTTCAGTTCGAAGTCAGTGCCAAACTTATCCATGAAGTCATGTATGTCAGTCATCTCGTCCATCATAAGACCCTTGTTGCCGTTGCCTTCGCAGTTGAATGAGATGTTAAGGAGAATCTTCTTTGAGTTGAAGACATCGTTATCGTTGAGCAATGGTGAGTTGAGAGCATCCTCAATGGCATGCTTCAGTCGTCCGTCACCCTCGCCGTAGCCTGTTGACATGATTGCTACACCACCGTCCTTCAACACTGTCTTCACATCGTTGAAGTCAAGGTTCATGATGCCGTGCACGGTGATAATCTCTGCAATACTCTTCGCTGCTACGCTAAGAGTGTCGTCAGCCTTAGCGAATGCCTCCATCATAGAGAGCTCGCCGTATATCTGACGCAGGCGTTCGTTGTTGACAACGAGCAGCGCGTCAACGTTGTTTGCCATCTGTTCTACGCCATCAAGAGCCTGGTTAATCTTTCGTGGACCCTCGAACTTGAACGGAATGGTCACGATACCAACGGTGAGAATGCCCATTGCCTTTGACTCACGTGCAATGACTGGTGCAGCACCTGTACCAGTACCGCCGCCCATGCCTGCTGTGATGAATGCCATCTTAGTACCATCGTTGAGCATGCGACGTACGTCCTCTATGCTCTCTTCTGCTGCTTCGCGAGCCTTCTCTGGTCTATTGCCGGCACCAAGACCCTCGCTGCCCAACTGAAGATGTACTGGAACAGGGGAATCGTTAAGTGCTTGCGCATCAGTGTTACAGAGTACGAAAGAAACGTCGTGTATTCCTTCGCGATACATGTGGTTTACGGCGTTACCACCGCCACCGCCAACACCTATTACCTTTATGATGCTCTTCTTCTTTTCGGCTGGTCCGAAGTCTATTATGCTATCGTTGAAATCTGTCATGTCTATTGTCCTCCTTTACTTATTCTTCTTCTGTCATTGATGATAACCACTTTAATATCTTATTGCCAAAGCTCTTTTCCTTCTTCTTTCTAGCTTCTTCTTCGGCTGCCAAGCGTTCTGCCTCTAACCTCTTCTCTTCCATTTCCTTCTCCAGTTTTTCCTTCTCCTGCTTTTCCAGCAACAGTTTCTTTTCTGCCTCTGTCAGTACTGCGCCAGGAGGAAGAGTGTTAGGGTCGCGTGGTTCCTTGGTCTCTTGTTCGTTAGTGGTTGCTACCGTATTGCCGTTATTTCCGAACATATCCTGTGCCTTTGTCTCTTCTATCGGAGCCCAACAGTTCTGGTCGCCCTTAGCGAGAAGGCCGAGGATGGTGTTCATAGTACCATCATGTGCATTAATCTCAGGATTAGTGGTGTTGATGGTGTATGTCACGAACTTAGCGATACGAATCTTCTCTATGCGTGTATGCTTGCGGAATGCAACGTCAATGTTCTTGAGGTTTGAACCACCACCGGTGAGAACGATACCGCCGAGGAGCTTATCGGTAAACTCTGCTGGTACCTGATTCCATACATTAGCCACTATTTCCTGTACTCGAGCCTCTACGATGTCGATGAATCGTGAGCTCTCTACCTTACGCTCGCGGTCAAGGTCGTACTTGAGTGTTGGGTCAATGTCCTCTGATGGGGTGTAAGCGGAAGCATATCTGAGTTTCAGAACCTCTGCTTCATTATCCTCTACCTGAAGAGAACAGATGTCCTTAGTGATGTTATTGCCACCGAGAGGTATCACTGCCACGTGGCGTATGATATTCTTGTAATATACCATCACCGTTGTAGTGTCGGCACCGAGATCCACGAGCATTGTGCCGCTGCGCTTCTCCACTGGTGTGAGGACAGCATCTGCCAGAGCAAATGGTGCGAGATAAATCTCTGCCAGTTTCACTCCTGCCAGTTCGAAGCATGTGTTCAACTTCTGATAGTGACGCTTGCTCTGAAGGATGTTGAGGAAGTTACCATCAAGGCGTGTGCACTGTATGCCAACAGGATCTGTCTGCAACAGAGAGTCAGCACGATATTCCTGTGCCTCCACGTCAAGAATCTCCATGTCAGGATAGTTCTTGCCGCGGTTGTTATCCATCATATCTACTATAAGCTGCTGAGTAACAGGCATGGCACCGTTCAGTTCCTGGGTGATGATGTTGCGTTCGGAGTGTATGGACTGTCCTCCCACGCCGATATAGACGTGTTTCACTCCACATTTCATCTGTCCCTTAAGACGCTGAATGATGTTTGTAATACACTGTACCGTCTTGTCGATGTTGTAAACGACACCCTTACGGATGCACTGTGTGGCATCCTCACGCACTACGGCGTGAACGGCAATGCTGCCGTCAGATTTCTTCTGTCCGGCAATACCTGTGATTTTTGTTGAACCGAGTTCAATGGCTACGACGAAATTCTTTGCTGGCATATATGTGATGGTTTTTTTATTGTGCGTTATTGTTTGATTGATTGCTTACTGGTGTGGGCTGATGGTGGGTCTTGCTGGTTTCGTTCTTTCTGCAGACAATCTGGTTTGTAAACTCCAAAGAGATGTAATCGTATTTGTTCCATCCTGCATTGGAGAGACCATGTTTGTAGAACATATGCAGACGTTTCATCTGATTATCCACGTATTCCGTTATCAGTTCCTCGCGTTGCTTCTTGTCAGCAGCGGAAGGCAGCTGTCCGATGTTTATGATATGGTCACCCACGCGTGGTACCAGTTCTATGGTCTTGTCTGGAGTGACGTTGATCTGTTCTATCTGGTTGCGCCAAAGGTTATCGCTCATGAATATCTTGGCGAGAATGTAGATGTAGTTGCATGCGTAGTATCGTGTGACGCTGCCGGTGACGATAATCATATCGCTCGTATATTGTGAGTTTGGCATCACGCCACCGTTGTCATCTATGTAATAGTCCTCACCGGTGAAGCTCTTGACGCGTACTATCGGTGTGCGTTGAGTGATGGTAACGCATACGTGTCCTTCCTGGGTGGTGTAGCATTGTGCCGTATTTACGAAAGGCATGTGTGTCAGTTGGTCTTCAATGTTGCGAGGGTTTATCTCATCGATACGCTTTGACAGCGGATAGATGTGATGCTTCTCCAACAGTGCCTTTATCTCTGATGAGTTAAGGAAACCGTTCTCGTTTTCGTCGGCTATGTTGATGACCACCTTGGTGCACACGGGTACCGTCTCCGTAGGTTTATTCCACGAAGTGAACGCCATGAAGAGATATGCTGCGATGCATAGGTCCAGTGTGACGAGCAGTGTCTTTTTCCAGTTAATGTTTAGCTTCACGTCAAGATTTACTTATTATTTCTGCAATCTGAGGAACGTAGTTGTCAAGGTCTCCCGCGCCGAGTATTATCAGCACGTCGAAGTCTCGTGAGCGCACCAGGTCAAGAACATCCTCCTTGTGTATCATGCTCTTCTTTACGTTAGGTGCGAGACGGTCGTATATGAGCTGCGATGTGACGCCCGGTATAGGCAATTCGCGAGCAGGGTAGATGTCGCAGAGTATTACCTCGTCGAGTTGTGAGAGTGCTTCTGCGAAGTCCTCATAGAAATCTCGTGTACGAGTATATAGATGAGGCTGGAAGATAGCCGTGATGTGACGGTCGTGATATACCTGCTTCATGCTCTTTGCACTCTGATATATCTCCTTCGGATGGTGAGCATAATCGGAGAGTACGACGTGCTTCTCGTTTCGCAGTGCGAAGTCAAAGCGGCGGTCCACACCTCCGTATGTCTCCATTCCCTTGCGCAGTTCTTCTGCTGTGCAACCGTTGAGCTGTGCCATTGCCATGGCGCCGATGCCGTTGTCGATGTTGATTGGCACTGGCTGTCCGAGCTTGATGCCCGTTACATTCTCTACGGGTGATATGAAGTCGAATGTTATCTCGCCATTCTCTATCTTTATGTTCTCGGCATGGAAGTCTCCGTTGTCAATGCCGTAGGTGTATGTCCTTACGCCTTCAGGTACGTCGGCCTTCATTTCCAGTCCAGTGTGAATGATGAGAGCACCGCCTGGCTGTATGAGGGTGGTGTAGTGACGGAAAGACTCCAGATAAGCCTCTTTCGTGCCGTAGATGTCCAGATGGTCCGGGTCACTTGAGGTGATAACGGTCATCCATGGTCGCAGCCAATGGAAGGAACGGTCAAACTCATCAGCCTCGATAACGACGTAGTCAGAGTCGTCAGAGAGAATGTAGTTGGTACCATAGTTCTTTGATATACCACCGAGGAAAGCGTTGCAGTCTGCCGATGACTGATGCATGATATGCGCACACATCGTTGATGTCGTCGTCTTGCCGTGTGTTCCTGCTACGCAAAGGCCTTTATGCTCCTTTGTCAGTGTGCCGAGCACCTGTGCACGCTTCTGTATGTCGAAACCATTCTGGCGGAAGAACTGCAGTTCTTTATGCTCTTCGGGAATGGCAGGAGTGTATATGACGAGCGTATTCTGCGGGGCGCGGCACTCGGCAGGTATCTGCTCCACGTCCTCTTCGTAGTGTATGAGCATACCTTCCTTCTGCAACTGCTCCGTAAGTTTTGACGGAGTCTTGTCGTAACCAGCTACAACCAGTCCCTGACGTATGAAATAACGTGCAATGGCACTCATGCCTATGCCACCAGCTCCAACGAAATATACTGCCTTCATATAAATCCTAATTATAAATTATGAATTATGCATTAACTTTATCACCTCATCAGCAATGATGTCTGCTGAGTCCTTGAGGGCGAGTTTGCTTACCTCCTGTTCCAGAGATGCTATCATATCCTTGTCCTGTACCAGCGCTACCGCCTCTTCCACGAGAGTCTTGCACGCCATGTTGTCAGGTATGAAGAGCGCAGCCTTCTTGTCTGACAGTGCTCGTGCGTTCTTTGTCTGGTGGTCTTCTGCCACGTTAGGTGATGGAACGAGTACGGAAGCCTTGCCAAGTAAGCACAGCTCACTGATACTTGATGCTCCGGCGCGGCTGATAACGATGTCGGCAGCCTTGTATGCAGTTGCCATATCAGAGATAAACGCCTGTGGACGAACGTATGACGCATTCATCTCGCGAGCCTGTCGCTCACAGTCTTCTGCGTAGTATTTGCCCGTCTGCCATATCACCTGTATCTCCTTCTCTTCGAATCGCTGTATGCCAGCGGCGATAGCGTTGTTGATGGTGCGTGCACCGAGAGAACCTCCGATGACGAGGATAGTAGGACGATCTTTCTTCAGTCCTAATGTCTCGCGTGCCTCTTCCCTTGTCATGGTGTTAGCCAGCAGTGCCTGTCGCACAGGATTGCCAGTCTTGATGATACGGTCAGCAGGGAAGAAACGCTCCATGCCGTCGTATGCCACGCATATCTTCTTTGCCTTCTTTGCCAACGACTTGTTTGTCACGCCGGCATAGCTGTTCTGCTCCTGTATGAGGCAAGGTATTCCGAGCGAAGCAGCAGCGTTGAGAGTTGGTGCTGAAGCATATCCTCCTACGCCAACAGCAGCGTCTGGCTTGAAGTCGCGGATGATTTTCTTCACCATCTGCTTGCTGCGAAGAAAGTCAATCATCACCGCTACGTTCTTTGGGCTCCACAGTGGACGGATAAGTCCACGGACAGGAAGGCCCTTTATCTCGTAGCCTGCTTCTGGTACACGTGTCATCTCCATTCTGCCATTGGCACCTACGAAAAGTATCTTTGCATCAGGGTACTTTGACTTGATGGCATTGGCGATACTTATGGCTGGGAAGATATGTCCTCCCGTGCCGCCTCCGCTGATGATGATTCTTGGTTCTTTCATTTGTTTTTTCTGTTATAGAATATTAATGTTATTATACATTGACGGTGACTGCGTCCTTCTTTACCTTTGCCGTTCGGCTGATGCTCAATATTACACCGATGTAGATGCAGTTGATGATGGACGATGTACCACCTTTACTTATCAGCGGCAGCGGTTGTCCGGTGACAGGTGCCAGTCCTACTGCTACAGCCATGTTGAACATTGCCTGTACCACGATGAGTATAGCCAGTCCCATGGCGAGATATGCCGGGAAGGTGTTCTCACAGCGGCGGGCTATATATCCCGTTCGGAATAGCAGAGAGATGTATAGCAGTGCTACGAATGCGGCTCCTAACCATCCCATTTCCTCGAAGATGATGGCGTAGATGAAGTCTGAGAACGCCAGAGGCAGGAAGTCTCGCTGCACAGAATTGCCTGGACCGACACCAGTAAAGTGGCTTGATGCTATTGCGATGTTCGCGTGTCCTACCTGTCCCTTCTTGTCAAGGTCATAGTCTTTTGGTGCTACCTTCTCGCTATTGAGGAAGTCATCTATTCGCTGATGCCATAGATCGAAGCGGTGTAGCAGTCCTCCGCGTTTAGGCGTTGCCACCTCCTCTTCTGACGCCTCGCCGTTCTTTGTATCAACGACCTCTGTCAGTTGCTTGCCGTTATCCGCCGGGTCTGCCAGTTCCGTCTTTGACTTACCGATGTTCCATATAAGCATGACACCGACGATGCCGCTTATGATGACTACGGAGATGAGAGCTCCGAGCTGTTTCATAGGTACTCTGCCGATAACCATCATAAGGAATACCGTAGCGCCCATAAGTGCTGCCGTGGAGAAATTCTCAGGGAAGACGAGTATTATGAGGATGCCAGAGGTGATCAGTACGTATCTGAATGCCTTTGGATGTGCTCCTGTCGGTGTCTGTAGCTGACTAAGTATATGTGCAGTGGCAAGTACCATCGTGCCTTTCGCTATCTCTGATGGCTGCAATGGTATTCCGAAGAAGGAAATCCATCTTGCTGCATCGTTTGCTTTGGTACCAAAGAAAAAGACGGACAGCAAAAGCAAGATGGAGAAGGGCACCATCAGCGGTGTCATGACCTTAAAGAACCTGCATGGTACATTGAGGACAGCCACCATAGCAACCAGTCCCACACCAAGGAGAATGGTATGGTAAAAGGCGGCGAACCAGTAGTTGCCCGTCTTGTATCCAAGGATGGAAGAAGAGGAATATACCTCCACGATGCTTATGATGCATAGCATGAAGAATATTATCCAGATGATTCTGTCACCCTTGAAGATGTTTTGCAGTTTCTTGAAACGATCCATTATTGCTTTTTTCTTTTACAGTATTTGCTATCTTTACTCCTTTGCGAGACTCTTGAACTGTTCGCCGCGGTCTTCCATGTTCTTGAACAAGTCGAACGATGCACAGCATGGTGAAAGGAGTACTACATCACCTGGCTGAGCCAGTTCGCGGCATGCTGCTACACAGTCTTTCATGGAGTGTGTGTCGGCTATTGCTATGCCCATGTCATCAAACGCAGCGTGAAGCTTTGCATTGTCAGCACCGAGATATACTACGGCGCGACACTTCTCGCGCACCAAGTCCTTTATGTCATTATAGTCATTGCCCTTGTCTTTACCACCAACGATAAGTACGGTAGGGCGTGACATTGCCTCCAGTGCTACGTGGCAAGCATCAACGTTTGTTGCCTTTGAGTCGTTAATCCACAACACGCCGTCCTTCTCTATCACCTTCTCAAGACGGTGTTCTACACCAGGGAAGTCCTTAAGACACTGTGTGAGCACTGCTTCATACTTCTCCTGCTGTCCTGATGTGAGGTTCATCTTCGCCATAGCAGAGCGCACGGCACTGCGTGCAGCCATCATATTGCGCTGGTTGTGCTTGCCAGGAAGAGGGAAATCGCTGTTAGGATCAATGTCCGCATCAGCAAAAGGAAGTAGTGATGGATTACCCTTCACGGCAGGATGTGATGATGGCGTTGGTTTTGGAGCATATCCCTCAATGCGCTTGCGCAACTCGTTGTCGATGTATTCGTCATCTGACCAATATACGAAGGTGTCCTTCGGTGTCTGGTTCTGTATGATACGCATCTTTGAGTCCGTATAGTTCTGCATCTCGAACTCATAACGATCGAGATGGTCAGGTGTGATGTTCATCAGCACAGCAACGTCGGCGCGGAAGTCGAACATGTTGTCAAGCTGGAATGAACTTATCTCAAGGACGTACCATTCATGATCCTCTGTTGCTACCTGAAGAGCGTAAGAGCGACCGATATTGCCTGCAAGACCAACATCAACGCCCCATTTCTTCATTATATAATATATGAGCGATGTGGTTGTTGTTTTACCGTTACTGCCAGTGATACATATCGTCTTACCCTTGCTGTAACGCTTTGCAAACTCCAGCTCTGCGAGGATAGGAGTGCCTTGCTTTATCAGTGCCTGGACCATAGGTGCGGTATCAGGGATGCCAGGACTCTTGACAACCTCTGTTGCTGAGAGTATCTCGCTCTCAGTATGCTGTCCTTCCTCCCAGCGGATGTCATTCTCATCAAGCTTCTTCTTATATCTTGGCTTGATGGTACCCATGTCTGATACGAATACTTCATATCCCTGCTGCTTTGCAAGGATTGCTGTTCCTACGCCACTTTCGCCGGCTCCGAGTATTACTAACTTATCCATATCGTCTTATCTTATCTTCAGTGTTATTATTGCTAATGCTGCTAAGAGGATTGTTATAATCCAGAAGCGTGTTGTTATCTTTGACTCCAGCCAACAGCCGCGTGGCCAGTTGAGGAGTATCTTCACGTCATCACCAATCTGTCCTGGCTTCACGCGGAAGGTGTCATGGATCGGTGCTCGCTTGAAGAAACGCCATTTCTTACCGCGCTTGTTGCCGAGCTTTGCTGTCTGTACCTGCAGCATTACGCTGATGCTCTCCATGAAGAATATGAAGCAGAGAACAGGAATGAGCAACTCCTTGTGGATGATGATAGCGGTG
Source organism: Candidatus Prevotella equi (assembly GCA_018065145.1). Taxonomy (GTDB): domain Bacteria; phylum Bacteroidota; class Bacteroidia; order Bacteroidales; family Bacteroidaceae; genus Prevotella; species Prevotella equi. The sequence continues at coordinate 7,267 of JAGHTW010000078.1, read as the reverse complement.
ACGGCTATTATGCCTCCAATGGCAAGGGAACCAGTATCGCCCATGAATATCTGTGCAGGGTATGCGTTATACCAAAGGAAACCTATCAGCGCTCCGGCAAAGGCGCAAAGGAAGATAACCAGCTCCTCTGACTGCGGGATATACATGATGTTGAAGTACGAAGCATAGCCAATATGGCTCGAGACGTAGGCGAGGATGCCTAATGCCACGCATATTATTGCAGAGTTGCCGGCGCACATACCGTCCATTCCGTCATTGAGGTTAGAACCATTGCTGACAGCCATCACTACAAACGTGGTCAGGATGACGAAGAATATCCAACCTGCAGCGCTGCGATGCTCGCCAAGCCAAGAGAAGAACGTATCGGTGTAGTTGAAGTTGTTGTTCTTAACGAATGGTATTGTCGTTGTTGTTGACTTGACCGGTGCGCTCTTGTATATCACGACTTCCTGATTCTGTTTCTCTATGGAAACGTTCTCACGTATCACCGCATCAGGGCTGAGCCATAATGTGAGACCGATGATAAGACCAAGTGCTGCCTGTCCGATGAGTTTGTAGATAGGCTTAAGTCCATCCTTGGTTATCTTCATCTTTATATAGTCGTCGGCAAAGCCTATGACTCCAAGCCACACTGTGGTGAGAATCATCAGCAGCATGTAGATGTTACGCAGGCGTCCGAAGAGCAGACATGGTATTATCGTTGCTACGATAATGATGACACCGCCCATTGTTGGAACACCCTTCTTCTCTACACCGTATGGGTCAATGCTTCTATCGCGCTGCGCTTCGGTTCCACCGTGCTTGCGCATCCACTTGATGAAATACTCACCGAACCATATAGAGATAATTAGCGACAGTATCAGCGCTAACAGCGAGCGGAAGGAGATGTAACTCCACATACCGGAACCAGGAATGTTCCATTGCTCAATGAATCTGAAGAAGTAGTATAACATCTGATCGAATTGAAAATTGAAAATTGAGAATTGAAAATTATGATATGCAGTTGCGAACTATGAACTATGCATTATGAACTATGAACTATGCATTATGCATTATGCATTAAGCACTAATCCCAAACGCCTTGCGTATCTCTTCGCGGTCATCAAAGTGATGCTTTACATCACCGATAATCTGATAGTCTTCATGTCCCTTACCTGCAATGAGAATGACGTCGCCCTTCTGCGCAAGCATTGCTGCCGTCTTGATAGCCTCGCGACGATCTACGATGGTGAGAGCCTGACGCTGCTCCTGTGGTGTGAGACCAGCAAGCATGTCGTTAAGAATATCCTGTGGGTCTTCCTTACGAGGGTTATCAGAGGTGAGGATTACCTTGTCGCTCATCTTCACTGCTTCCTGTGCCATGATAGGACGTTTGCCCTTGTCGCGGTTACCACCACATCCGCATACGGTGATGAGTGTTCCCTTGCCGTTCATTACTTCGCGGAGGGTGTTGAGGACATTGACGAGAGCATCTGGCGTGTGAGCGTAGTCAACGACCGCTGTCACTCCGTCTTCGGAACGTATTGGTTCCAAACGACCAGAAACACTCTTCAGTGTGCTGAGTACAATGAGTATCTCTTCTGCCTCTTTGCCAAGCATTCTTGCTGCGCCATATACTGCAAGAAGGTTGCTGACGTTGAACTTTCCTATGAACTGCACACCTACCTCGTGACCGTCGAAGTCAAGATACATGCCCTCAAAGTGGCATTCAATGATGTGAGCCACATAATCTGCCATTGAACGAGTGCTGTAAGTCTTTACAGTAGCCTTCGTGTTCTGTACCATTACCATGCCGTTCTTGTCGTCAGCGTTGGTGATGGCGAAGGCACCCTTAGGGAGATTATCGAAGAAAGCCTTCTTCGCATCGCGGTAGTTCTCTACCGTCTTGTGGTAATCCAGATGGTCACGTGTGAGGTTCGTGAAGAGACCGCCGGCGAATGTGAGACCGCCGATGCGCTTCTGTGCTATGGCGTGGCTGGAGCATTCCATAAAGGCGTATTCACAACCTGCCTCTACCATCATTGCCAATAAGCGGTTGAGCTCTATTGGGTCAGGAGTAGTGTGGCTGGCAGGTATTGCTTCTTCCTCGATATAGTTGCAAACGGTGGAGAGAAGTCCGCACTTATGTCCCATCTTACGGAACATGTTATATAATAAGGTGGCAATAGTAGTCTTGCCATTGGTACCGGTGACACCTACTAACTTCAGTTTTGAAGTAGGATTGCCGTAGTATGTTGTTGCTACAGGACCCACAGCGTCCTCGCAGTTCTTCACAACGACGTAAGTTACTGTTGCTGTTGATTCATCAACAGCCTGAGGAACCTCCTCGCACAGCACAGCAGAAGCCCCCAACTCTATAGCCTTTGGGATAAACTGGTGTCCATCTACCTGTGTGCCACGCATGGCAACGAACATGTGTCCTGCTTCTATCTTACGAGAGTCTATGTTGATACCCGTGATGTCTATATCAGCATTGCCGATAATCTCTATGGTGTTGATGCGTGAAAGAAGTTCTTGTAGTTTCATTTCTCTTAAGTATTTTGTCGTATTAATAAGGTTCTTAGCTCAGTGTCAGCAACACCTTCTCGTTCTTGTGCATCGGTGTTCCTGGTGACTTGCTCTGTTGTCTCACCTTTCCGCAGCCCTTCAGTATTACTTTTCCGCCACGGCTCTCTATGAGATAGACAGCATCGCGTGCTCCCATGCCGGTAACGTCAGGCATCTGCGTCTTAGGATATTGCGGTGCGCGTTGTACTGACACGTTGGAGCTTTGTTTCTTTGCCTTACCCCAGATAGGATTGCCTTCTGCGTAGCTGCCGTTCCAACCACCTTCCGTCTTTATTCCCAATCGGGAGAGGACATAGTCGGCAGCAAGGATATTGCCATCCTTTACGTCGGGGATGCCGATAAATGTAGAGTCACGTGAGAGCTTGACGTTATATTTCACGTTCTGCGCCATAATTCCTTCTGAAATCTCATGGAATACTTTACCGCTCATGCCACCGCCTGATGCAGGCAGACCCGCTTTGTGTATGCAGACAATGCAACTGTACTTCGGAGTTGCCGGTTTTCCGTTGTTGTCAAGACCAGATGGGAAGTAACCTGCGAAGGATAGCAGGTAGTTTACAGTACCCGTCTTATATCCGTGTCCGTCAGCCTTCTGCGCGGTGCCAGTCTTTCCTGATACATGGAAGAGCTTAGAGCCTGCTTTCTTGCCCAGTCCTACGTCAACAACCTGGTACAACATTCCCTGAATCTTCTTCAGTGCATTGTCATTGCAGATGCGTTCCTTCAACACTTCTACAGGGAACTCCTGCAATACCTGACCGTCTTTCTCTATTCTTTGGATGAAACGCGGACGTACCATCTTGCCGTTATTGGCTATAGCGTTATAGAAGGTGAGGACTGAGATAGGAGGCACCTGTGTTTCGTAACCGATACTCATCCATGGCAATGCCGTATCCCACCAGTTTGCCCAGTGCTTTCCGGTCTTGTCCTTTTTCGGCATACGGATTCTTGGCTTCTGATATCCTGCTATTGGCAGTTTAAGGTCTTCCGCAATGCCCACGTTATAGAGTCCCTGTACGAACTTCTCTGGGTGACGATGGTAATATTTGTCTATCAATGCGCTTACACCGATATTGGAACTGACCTGCAATGCCCTTGACACTGTGATTGTTCCGTATCCTCCATGCGTCCAGTTGTGATCCTTCATGTAACGTTTGTACATCTCGCGTACTCCGTTGCCAGTGTTTATTACGTCTGTGGTGTCGATGTATCCATCATTGAGTGCTACCATGAAACTTGCAGTCTTGAACACTGAACCAGGTTCGAGCAAGTCTGATATGGCGTGGTTGGCACCTTCGTAGTAATTGCCTGTCACGGGGTCGCGGTCAATGTTCACCATTGCCTTGATATTTCCCGTTGCTACCTCCATTACAATCGCTACACCGGTATAGCCGTTTACCTCTTTTAGCTCACGTATCAGCGAACGCTCTGCAAGGTCTTGCATGCCAACGTCAATCGTTGTAACGATGTCTCTTCCATCAGTAGCAGCAGAGTCAAGCATATCCACCCATCCATTGAGCACTTTTCTTCTGTGCTTGAAGCCTGGTTTACCGCAAAGGATGCTGTCGTATGCTAATTCAAGACCAGAATAAGCTATACCTGTCTCTTTGTATGCACCACCAACGATACTTGATGCCAGTGAACCATAAGGACGATTGCGCACCATGAACTTCTCTTCTGCGAAGCCGCCGACGCCTGAACGTAGTTCGAAGATAGGTAGTTTCTTCACTCTTTGGTATGTAGTGTAGTCTATTCTTCCCTTTACTATGTACCAACAACGGCTTCTCTTGGCATAGCCTTCTTTCAGATGCGCAAGAAATTCCTCCGCAGATTTGTCTGGGAAGATCTCGTGAAGACCTTGACAAATACTTAACAGCGTCTTGGTGTCATTGCCTAATGAATCGTGCCATAGTGTATCAGCCTTGCTCTCTTGCAATGCCTGAAAGTCCATGTGTATCTTGTACTCAGGCAGATTACATGCGAGCTGATGACCATTGGAACTGAGTATATTGCCGCGTAAAGGGTGAACAGGAATACTATCCACCTTAACCAGGGAGTCAACGGCATTCCAGTATTCTCTTTCTGCCGTCATTATGTAGAAACCTTTCGCCAATACAGCGACCCCTACCATCGTAAGCATGATGGCAATGAGGTTAAAGGCAATCATTGATCTATTTGACTCGAACTTACTCACGGTTCTTATTATTTATTACTTGTTACTTTTTACTTTTTACTTATTACTTATTTACTTTCCCTACTCTTCAACCCTTATGAGGTAAGGAGGATGGTTTGGGGTTGTCAGCGTACTGTCGCCGTAATTGTTCAACAGTTGCATGATATTGCTTTCCCTGCTGTTCTCTGTCAGTCTGCTGGAACAATCGATGGACTTATATCGTGCATCATTGAGCTTTTTCTGTATGGTAGCAATCTCCACCAACTTCTCCTGACAGATGTATCTATTATTTATATATATAATAAGGAACACGCATATGAGGAGTACCAGTCCTATCTGTCTTTGTATGGCTCGTGCAATGATGACGCCACCGAGTGTTTTTGACAAGGAGAAAGGTGACGAGGTGTCTTGTTCCTCTTTCGCTTCACGCTTAATAACATCCTCGATAGTCTTATTGCCAAGGACACTTGATGAAGAAAGCAATGACTTCTTCTTGCCCTCCTCTGTAGTTTCAACGTCATTCTTCTCAACGGTAATGTCTGTTGCAGGAGTATCAGTACCCTCTGCTACCTCCACCACCATTGGGATGTCGTTAGTCTTTATGTCCTTGTCTTCTGTCATTCCTTTTCAGCTATTCTTAGTTTTGCGCTTCTTGAACGCGGATTCCTCATTTGTTCCTCATCTGTTGGAACTATCACCTTGTTGTTGACCTGTCGTAGCGGAGTGTCAACTCTTCCGTAGAAGTCTTGTATTCGCTTACCCTCTGCGTTGCCGGTCTTTATTATATTCTTTACGATGCGATCTTCCAGACTGTGATATGTTATGACGCTCAGCCTTCCTTCTGGTCCTAACAGTTCCGTTGCCGATAGTAACATCTCTTTCAGTGCATCCATCTCATGGTTTACCTCTATGCGGAGAGCCTGAAAGAGTTTCGCCATGTCTTTCTTCTCGCGTTCTCTTTTGAAGAAAGGTTCTACGACCTCCATGAAATCATTCGTTGTTGCTATGCGCTTCTGCTGTCGTGCCTTTACGATGGCGGCAGCAATCTTTCGCGATGTCTTCAGTTCTCCGTACAAGAAGAATATGTCCGCTAACCGTGTCTCGTCATATTCGTTGACGATGTCTGCTGCTGTCATGCCCGCTCTGTTGTTCATTCTCATGTCAAGCGGTGCGTCGAAGCGGAAGGAGAATCCCCTTGTCTCATCGTCGAAGTGGTGACTTGATACTCCAAGGTCAGCAAGAAGTCCATCGATATGGTCAACGCCATAATATCTCATCCAGTTCTTTAGGTAACGGAAGTTGCTCCTGACGAATTGAAAATTCCCATTTTCCGTTTTCCATTTTCCATTTTCCATTTGAAAAATATTCTTCTCTGCATCAGCATCCTGATCAAAGGAGAAGAGCCTTCCAGTACCGTTGAGTCGCTGTAGTATCTCACGACTATGTCCACCACCACCAAAGGTGACGTCAACATAAATGCCTCCGGGCTTTATGTTTAATCCGTCGATGCTCTCTTTGAGCAGCACTGGTACGTGATAAACTACCTCTTCCATTCTCTTACTCGTCGTTATTCATTAACATTTCCAGAGCGTTTCCGAAGTCTTCGCTGTTGAGGAATGCCTCGTTCTCTTCCTTCACAGCCCACACTTCTATCGTGTCTCCTACGCCGATGAAGCGCACCGACTGCTCTATCTCTGCCATCTCCTGCATTCTTTTCGATATGAGGAAACGTCCGTTGCCGTCAAGTGTTACCAGCTCCACGTCGCTTACGAACTGTCGGAATATCTGTTGCTGACGTCTATTCCAACGGTTCAGTCGGTTGCGCATGTCGTCCATTTGCTCGTTCCATACGCTTTCTGGAAACAGCACAAGGCACTTTTCGTGAACATCCTTACGCATCACCAACTGCTCCACGCCTTCTTGCTGCAACACCTTGCGGAATGTTGCAGGCAGAAAGACGCGTCCTTTAGCGTCGGTCTTTGCTTCTATGTTGCCTAAGAATCTCATCTTTGTATGCGGTTGTTTGTTCTTTTATCAATGCAAATTGCGTGTGCGTATTCCTATATAAATAGAAATTATCGGCAAAGGTACAAAAAATTCCCCACTTTCCTCCACTTTCCTCCACTTTTTTTATCAAAATCGTGATTTTATTATTATTTAACATTTCAGTTAATGTTATTACTTCGTAATTCAGTAACTTTGCATTTGAAACGAAAACTATCATAAAAACATAAAAAAGACAATGGCAAAGAAAGCACTTTTGATGATTCTCGATGGATGGGGAATCGGCAAGCAGGGTAAGGGTGACGTTATTTTCAACACCCCAACACCTTATCTGGATTACCTCCAGGCAGTAAGCAGCGTATCACAGCTCCAGGCTTCAGGTGAAGATGTAGGTCTTCCTGATGGTCAGATGGGTAATTCTGAGGTGGGTCACCTCAATATCGGTGCTGGTCGTATCGTTTATCAGGATCTCGTAAAGATAAACCGCGCTTGTGCTGATGGTTCTATTGCTCAGAATCCACA
>JAGHTW010000049.1 GCA_018065145.1 Candidatus Prevotella equi | reverse complement strand
ACTGCAGTAATCGTGCCCAAGTACTGAGAACAGAGAGAAAAAAGAAAGGTGACAAACCGAATTGCCACCTTTCTCACTAACTAATTCTTATCACTAATGTGCAAATCGCTTGCTAGCTTTACTTCATCTGTGCACCACCAACGTTATACTGCTTGGTATCGCTTACTATCACAACGCCATTCTTGGCAAGGAACTTGCCGTTGGCTGTAGCCTTAGCCTGTGCGCCAGCAACTGTTTTAACGTCCGTTGGGTCAACCTCAACAGGTGAAGAGGCTGCACCGAGACCGCCGCGGCTATTGGCTGCACGAACGGTATATGTGCCTTTTACTGCTGGTGTGTAGCTGAGTTCTGTAGTGTTGGCTACGTACTTGCCGTCAGCATCGAATATTACCCAGCAGAGAGCATACTCATTGTCTGCCCATGTGAGAGAACCACTTTCGCCTGACACGACAGGTGCATCCACCTGAGTGGTATATACCGTTGGATCATAATCGCCGAAGACATTGTCGATGGTATAGTTGGAAGCCTGAGCCTCTGTCAGTACACAAGCGTCAGAGCCTGTTGCTGGAGAGCAAGCGCTTATGTTTCGCTTTGAGAGATCAACGGTCTTGCCGCCACCGTCAACAGAACCATACTCATGGAAACGGATAACCATATCAGCACCCATCTTTGTCCATGCTGCGTCTGAAGGCAAAATCTTCATCGTTGTGTTGATATAGGTAGAGGCAGGAGAGTTCTTCCAAGGACGACCGAGATGGAACTTGCCATTGCCGGTCTGGTCATTGAAGTTTGGATCCTTGTCTATCACACAGTTGTTGAACACATAACCCCACTCTGCCGTTGCAGATGTTGCAGGAGCTGTGATAACGTTGCCACCACGGTTGTTGATGATGAGGTTACACTTCTCAAACCACATATTGTCGCCACCACAGATGAAGTCAACGGTACCTGCGATGTCACAGGTCTCATAGTAACCATTGGTAGAGTTTGTGGTGAAGGTATCCTGGTTAGACCACATGCGGATATTCTTACCGATGGTGCGTGTACCACGGTCGTAGAATGCCACTGCTACACCCTTGTCATGACGACCGCCGGCATACATATTCTTCAGAGTGAAGTCCTGAAGGTAGTTGTCGCTGCCAGAACGTATCTCGAGGGTTGAGGTATAAGAGATACCTGCCATCGTTGGTACATTATATAATATGGTCTTCTCCTTTGACTGACCGATGATTGAGACGTTTGCCTTCTTGACGTGAGTCATGTGGTTGTCGAAGTTGCTGGCTGGAGTAGCGTAGCTTGCATCGGCAACGGTGACCTTATTGTTAGAATTGGTCTCTGCCTCTACGGCAGCCTTCTCTGCAGCATCGCTGCCTGCATTCCAGATGTGGGTCTCGTAAGCACCACTCGTAGATACTGGGGCATTACCAAGGAGCTTATGGGTACCGTCTGGTACGAAGACGTAGTAGCGGTCATTACCTGATGCCTTTGTGTTGATGGCAGTGATAGCAGCATTGATGTCACCATCAACGCCTACAACGAAATCGAAGCCGTGCTTGACGTCAACAATCTCGCCCTTACCCTCGCTCTCTATTGTCTGAGGGAAGGTAACGCTGATGTATTCAGTGTAATTGGCACTCGGACCAATGACAATCTCAATTGTCTTTGCCTCTTCACCTGTGTAGGTGTAGGTACCAACGTTGCCACTGATAGTTGGCTCAACGCCATCGATGGTGGTACCGGTGAGGTTGTATGAAGAACCATTGCTGATGCAGATTGCGACAACAGCATTCTTGATGACAGGCACATAGAGCTTCGTGCCACCATTTGTCTGCGCAAGAGCATCGCTACGACTGGTATTGTTTAGTTTACCAGAGGTTGCGTCAATACCGAGCTTCATATCCTGCGACACACCGCTGACAGAAAGCTGTGTTACGAGAACACCTGTCTTGCCCTGATAGTTAAGGTCTGGTGCGCCACTGCCGCGACCAAGCTGCCATATAGCAACCTTACGGCTCTTGAGTTGTGTTAAGTCGATGGTGTTGTCAGCAAATACTGGTGTAAGAGTAACGTCTGTATCACCTGCTGTGAATGTCTTACCTGGAACATAGGTCTTCGCGCCATCTGTCCAACCAACAAGTGTCTTACCGTCAACATAAAGAGTCTGGTTCTTTGGAACGGTAACAACGGTACCTGCTACGTACTTTGCTACCTCTGGTACTAAGCCCTCTGCCCCACTCTCACCAATGCTGTATGTAATAGTAGATGCTGGTTTGGCTGTGAAGTTGGCAGTATATGACTTTGCCGCATCCATCACAACACTGTAGTTGGCATCTGTTGACACAACAGAGCCATTTGCGTCGGTCCAGTTTGCAAAGGAATACCACTCCGTTGGAGTTGCCGTCATCTTTACTGTAGCACCCTCAAGGAAACTGGTTCCCACAGGATTGGTACTGATGCTGCCAGCGTCAGATGGATTAACAGCAGTAGAGAGCGAATAACGCGTGCCTTCGGCCATCCTAACAGATGCAGTGATATTAAGATCTTTCAGTGCAGCATATGACGAAGAACCTGCCTGCCACCAATACATTCGTACGGAGATTGTACCAGTAATGTCTTTGAGTTTGCTCTGTACACTGGCATCAAGGTCAGAAACAGCAACAGACTTGCTTGTAGCAGAAATCTTATTTGCCGTAAATGTAACATCCTTACTCTCGTAGAGTTTGGTAGTGCCACTATAAATCGCTAACTTATAAGCGGCATTACGATTATCAGCAGGAAAGAAATTGCCTGCAATGTTGCTGATATCCATAATGTAGCCATCAGCAACAGTCACCTCGTAAGCAAAATAGAACACATCATCGTAAGTGCTGTTTACCGCAGTCTGTGAAGAACCATAACGGTTGTTAGCAGCTGCAGAACCCACAGCAGACACAATAGCCGAACCATTCATCACGGAACGAGCGCTACCACCGTAGCTTACTGCGGTGGAAGTTTCCTTCAGCGTGATTGTCTCAGGGTAAGCACCACATAAAGCAATCTTACTGCCGGTGGCAGTTACATCCTGCTGACCTATGCCAAAAGTGTAGCTGTCAGCAGCAAATGACACTGCGGAAGCCAACATCATAGCCAGCATGAGAAACATTGTCTTGAAAGAATTGTTGAACATTTTGTTTTAGTTTTATCAGTTAGTTTATTGAATTTCTTCGCAAAGGTAACAAAAAAAGTGGCAAATCACTCAAGACTTACCACTTTTTATATATGTATGCATTAAAATTCCCCATGTATGAACCAAAATTACAACATCCGCCGTCGCGCCGTCGCCAACAACAGTCGGTTTTTAACTAATGAGAGTCGGGGTGACCGGACTCGAACCGGCGACCACTTCGTCCCGAACGAAGTACGCTACCAACTGCGCTACACCCCGCTGCTTTCCTTGAAAATCAACAACTTAACAATTTTTAGTCTAATTTTAGACCTAAAATTGGTGGAACATTTTGAAATGACACTCTATTTTATCCTCCACGATATCATTAACTTTCAAGAGCGAAATTTGCATTTCCACAGCCTATCATTTCCTGATGGGCTACAGAAATGCAATGCAAAGGTACTACTTTTTCTTGAATTACACAAATATTTTTACATCTATTCAGGTTAAACAACCCACAGAAAGAGTCTGACGTTTCTTTTTACAGTAATAAGACATGCGTTGGGTATGAGATGTAAAAGTTGTTCACCCTAATTTGTCCTTTCTTTCTTCATAAACAGATCATACTGAAGAGGACGACGCTCAAGGAAGCCATTCAATCCTTCTTCTGTGATTTTTCTGCACTCAGAACCTACACGTGAATAGTATACTCCATTAAGATCAACTGGAGTTTTACAAGGTGGTACAGTTACCTTAACAACCGAACGTCCTTTTATCGTTGGGAATGTAACCTCAAATATATCCTTCAGGTTTGGCCATTTGCGACAAAGTATGTTGACAACATGCTGACGGTAGTCATCAATATCTGTTACACGCCAGTTCCTGTGTTGCTCAAACCATTGAAGATCTGTATCAAGTCCCTGAGCATAACCATAGTCGTTAACGCCGATATATAGGGTTCCGCCTTTTGTATTGAGAAAAGCGCATATCTCCTTAAGGATAACATTTGTTTGTGCCTCAATGTCGGCGATGTATTTACCATCCGAATTTGCAATGTAAACAACACTACTCTTAAACTCTGTCTGATCGTCTTCCTCACCGAAATATTGCGAGTCAGGAAGCTCAATCTTAACGTCGAGCAGCTCATTGATTTGAGCAATAATAGAACTTCTTTGTTCTTGAAGACTGAAACCAGCTAAATGATTGTATGCTAAAACTAGATTAGTCAGTTTCTTAACTTCGTTATTCGTCTCAGTTTGAAGTTCTGCAAACAACTTTCCATTTGCCTCCGTATTATCAAGACACTCCAGTATATGAAGTTCTTTGATTCTTGCTCGCAGTATTGGGTAATGAGCCTTAACTGTTGCATCCATAGTTTCTAACTGCTGAAGGACTGTTCTGTCTATTCTGCTGTTCTTCGAGAAGTCGTAAAGGAGTTTTTGCAATTTCAATCTGTTCTGATAATATGTATCGAGACTCTCGTCATTGATAATGTGAGATATAACCTTTGCTGCATAGAGATAGTTATAACGTCTATGTACCTCTTTCTGAAGTAGAGATTCTCTATCCAGGAGCTTTACGAGTTCCTGAACATAAGTTTTTTTCATCTGCTTTGTCTGTGGCTTGTCAACAACCTCAACAGGTGAATCGTCCTCAATACCGTACTCTTGCATTAACTGGGTGAAAGCTTTGTCTTGTGTTACTTCATCTTCTGTTATACCTACTTTTTCACAAAAGAGTTGAACTCCTTGTTTGTTGTTCTTAACCTGGGTGACTTTCACGTCATAATAGTCACCAATCAAAATACTGTCTTCATATGGAAGTATTACCGGGATGCCATCAGATGATACTCCTATACATATCTGACCTGGTATGTTGAGTGAGGTAATCACGCATTTGGTTTCATATCCAAAACAAATGTCATCCAAATTAAAAATGTAGTCATTCAGACGTTTCTTCATGGTAAACGTCATGGAAGTACCATTATCTGTGAGCACAGTTGCTTCATACAAAGAAGGACGACCTGTTTGCGGATTGTTAAATGCGAGATGGCTTATATCCAACATTGCCTCTGGACGAATCTTGTAGTTCACGATTTCATGAACTGCTATCGTACCACGGCCTTCTACTTTGTCATTCTTAATATGGCAACGGAACAAGCCACGTTCTGCATCCTCAATACCGTCTATGACAATATCAACATTCTCGTCAAGATATGCACGTCGCCTATCTGACAACTTCTTTGTCTTGATTTTTTGTTGAGTCAACGTATTATCAACGTCTGCCCACCAACGTTGAAGTTTTTCAACGTCATTAGTCATAGAATTCGCTTTTACAGAAGGCTCTGATGCGAGATTTATTTTCAACCCATGCCATGATACCATACCAGATCCGACCACTTTCTTTGCCTTGTTCTTTCCTGTATTCTCAGATATTTCTATTGTATTAGATTTACATGAGAGTATTGATGCATCGGTGGTATACTCTACAGTATCAATGGATTTAAACTCTGTATGCGAATTTATAAGCATGGTCACAAGCATACTGATATTTTGAATCTGGTCCCATGTATACTCCAATCGCGTGGTACTATCAATGGAGCCAACGATGCAGCCGTATGATTTGTTAAGAAGAGAATCTATACTATTACCTGCAATCTTTGTATGGCTGGCATACCTATATAGCATGGAGCGATTAAGAGCATAATCAATATTGTCTATAGCAGGTTCGTATAAGTATAGCTGCATTGCAATAGCTCTAGTAATTGTCGCCAGCAAATCCTGGTCAGACTTACGCTCAAAGTCTGCCATCGAGTCAACTTTATTGCTGTTATTATATATATAGTGACCTAATAACTTCATCAGTTGAACACGTAATTCCTCCTCTTGCCAATCATTAATGTTACCCATTAACAAAATGTCCATAAGTTGTGACATTTTGTCGTTCATTAATTTAGGTTCTATTCGGAAAAGGGCAATCATAACACGGAATGCTTCTTCAACCTTATGAAGATAACCTGTTTTCTGCATCTTGGTCATAATCTTCTCAATGTATGACTCTGGATTACAGAAATAACCTGGCTCCATCAATTTCTCCGCTTTAAGGTAATCGTCAACAATAGACAGGATCATAGATATTTCCTCACGGCATCTTGTACGTTCATCATCAGTTAATTCCATGAGGAAGTTTGATTCTTCAACGAGATAAAGACACAAGGCACGATAATACTTCAAACGAAGACGAGAGCGTTTGATTCTACTATTACTAACACTAACTACCCATGAAGGCAAATTTCTGTAGGCTGTGATTAAGAATTCCGAGATCTGTTTGCCTGAGAACTCACCATCTAGATTTGGATTAAGTTTATGTAATCGTGCAACTAATCGAACATAAGTATCTTTGCATCCGACAGCAGTTGCTATGTTTTCTACAGACACATTGGTTAGGTTTCCTACACTCTCAATAGAATAATTTGTTTGTAAGGTTGGCTGTTTCATATTTCATTAAGTTTTAATTTGACATTGCAAAGGTACAACAAATTCTTCGAGTGAAATATAAAACAACAACGTTGCAATGATATTGCTGTTGATTAAAGCAAATTATCTTGCAACGTTGTGGAACGAATAATCTTAGAGATATAGACTAAGACTCTTTTGATATTCAAGTAAATTTGTTGGTTTCCCTAATCCATGATCAGGGTCTGGAACGTATATACTTTTATCTTGTTTCAATCTTTCCAAGTACTTTCTCACTTTCATGTCAAGAGTAGTACAATCCAACACATATTTATCGGCTATGATAATTGTATATTCTCTTGCACGGCTTGTTGCAACATTGAACAGGTGAGGTTCAAGAGTTCTTATGTACGAATAATCAGGAACAAAGAATATGGTTATATCAGTTGTTAATCCTTGTACTCTTGCCACTGTATCAACAAGAAGATTCTTTCTCGTTCCTACTTTTTGAGTTATTGCCATCTGTAATGCACGAGTAGTTTTCTTCATGCACGTCAGAACTGCAATCTCTTTATTTTTATTGTCGTTTATGATATTTGCCACAATGAATGATGCCATGTATGTAGCAAATTGTGGTGTACTATCTCCTGATGGCATATCTGTGAGTACCAATGTAGGACCACCATCTTTGCTTAGAATTTTACACATAGATGGTAGCTCATTGTATTCTGGTGATTCTTTAGCTACAAGAGAATCATTATAGAAAACTCCAGTGTAGTTAGCAGCTCGTTGTCCGAATCTGTAAGTTTTGGTTAACTGATAGATTGGTGACGTGCTGTTATCTGCAAGTAATTTTAGTCCTTCAACCAGATGTTTATATCCACATATTTTAATGCGATCACTATTTAGAATAACAATAGGAGAGAGCTGATGAATATCTCCAACCCAAAGATTCCTTTTGCCTATCTTACGACTTGCCGCAAACATTGGGAGTATTGCCTGACTCGCCTCGTCCATAATGACATAATCAAATGGTTGTTCAACAGAGAGTTCTGCTGCATATCCACTAGTTATATAATATGTTGACATTACAAGGCATCCTGGCATTGGAGCAATAGACTTAATTGTTTCAAGTTTTCCAAGTTCACGGATTTCATCCATCGAAATGTTTGTCTTGAATATCTTATGCTCTTCTAATAATGGTTCTACCGCAGGTTTCTCAGCAATCTCCATGAGAGCACGGTTAGTGAGGGCAGCAACTAATACTGAATGCCCTTCTGCACAGAGTCTTGCACAAAGTTCTGCAATCATATATGTCTTGCCTGTTCCTGGAGGACCTTCTAAGATCATTGTGTCCGTCAATGTCATTTGTGAATGTACAAAGCCGGGAACATTATCCTGCTTTATGAGGATTGGCTCCCAATCTTTTGACTGGTAGTTGGCATCAAGTACAGAAGCAACTCCTTTGCTATATTTATCCTCTACAACCTTTTGTAAGTTCATAACATAGTCAATAGGAGGACGTTGTGGAGCAAAGGTCAATACGATATTTGGTGTCTCTTTGATATAATTTGCAAAATCAACACTAACCTTTGAAAAACCTACTAATGAATATCGAGGATCATTGGCTGGAGAATGCCAAATACATACGCATTCGGTAGAATTGTATCGTGCTTTATACAAATCACGATATGTCTTATCTCCCCAATTACGGTAATCTTGTAATTCTGGTGGAAGAACCATACATACAAGGAAATCACCTTTTCTTGGTAACGCACGCGAAATAGGGAATTTCATTATCATTTCTCCATCCTTAAAAGAAATAAACTGAGCCACATACATCTCCTGGCTTGTTTTAAGCAAGGAGATGGCTGTGGTTAAGTATGTCTTTTTGAACTCCTCTGTTTCTGCCTTAAGCTCATCTTCGAGGAATTGCCAATGCTTTTTTCTATCGATATTCATTATTCAGTTAATCAATAAATGATGTACCAACGGATGGTGCCTGAGGAACACCTTCAAGTGGTGCCTCAAAGATTTTTCTAGCGTTATCTTCTTTTATTTCTTTCATAGCGAGAGAATAACCAACCTCACTTCTTATAAGAGGTATGTTCCTTCCGTAGTTGTACATGTTAGCAATTTGAGGAATGTTTTGATCACACACCTCTTTAATTGAGGTAATGCACTTGCCAAGTTGCTCAGGAACATAGTCAAATGGGAGAGGATCCTTGAAGCCCTGTGGCATGTTATTACCAAAGTCAAAGCTCAATGTTGAATACTGCTTACCAACTGCGGCCAATGTGAGCAATGCAGCTCTGTTTTCGTTCGACATTTCATTATTGATTGAAATATTAAAGTTACGAACTGGAAGAGCATACAATGGAATACATTGCAACCCTGTTACTGTGAGGACAAATAACATAGAGTTTTCTTTTGAAAGCAACTGCCAATCGTACCAGTTAAGGTCAAAATATCTATATTGAGGACCTTTGTAACTGTGTACAACAATAGGAAGCTCTTTTCCATATTTGTCAGATATTCCATACAACTGACTATATGAATGTTTTCCTATGCGTTCCTTATCAAACTGAAGACCAAGCTCTGGGTTCATTTCATTTAGTTCTCTGAAATATTTGACGACAGCTCCCTTTGCTTCTTCAACGTAACGTTCAATCTCTTCAAGAGACAAACCTGCATATTGTACTTGATTGGTCGGTACAGTCTTCGTTACGAAACTACCATTTTCCCAAACTTCAACGTCAATATCGTATATTTTTGTTACGGTCTCAACTTTTGTTTCAACTTTGTCTTCACCTGCTGTCGGAGTTTCTCCTCCTGCATCAGGTGTTTGGTTTTGGGCAAGTTTTTCTACCAGTTCTTTAACTTTGTCAAGTTGATCTGGTGGACATCCTTGAAGAACATCCTTAACTTTGTTAAGATCTTCCAAAGAGTTACCTTCAAGGATTTCTTTGATGACTTTAATTTTGTCATCTCCTTGTTGGATAATGCCTGCAACCAGATTCATTGTTTCACCCTCACCCAATGAACCTACAATAAGAGTGTCCTTTTTCTCATTGTAATATTTCATTTGTTCAGCAATATGAAGACGTTTATCAAGCTCCATTATGCCGAAAATCAGTAATCTAAACTCTGGGGTTTGCTTATCTTGTTTATACTCCTCCAATGCATTATCAATTTTTGTAAGTACTGCGTTTTGAGTAATAACCTTATTACTATCTACTGCACTACTCATAATTGAATCGTTGTGAATGAGAATATCTCTGTAGTTATAATTAACTATAGGATTATTTGCTGCTAAATCTTTCAACGGCTCAGCAATGCCACCGTCTCTTGATAAAGCAGAATACATACAAAAATCTTCAGATTGATTTATCCAAACACCATGGTTGTCGAGTTCTGTTACCTTGGTTTTGTATCGACCACCACGATAGTTGAGTGCAAATGTAAGGAACTTATCAACCCAGGCAATACATTCATTTGTATCGTATGTGTGATCTTCTGTTGAAAGTGTGTCGCATAGGGTTTTAATATTGATTTTTTCTGCGATTTTGCCAGAAATACCGACAATTGCACAAGCTACAAATTTTTCCCAATCAAAGCCTTCTGCATTGTTTATTACCTTGGCAGTAGGCATATTATCATATAGTTTATCCATTACAGAATAAATATATGAAACGTCAGGATTATTGTTGTAGTTTAATGCTAAAGCGTATTTTGCAATTGACAATTGCTGAGTGGACTTGTCGAAAGTTTCAGATATATTACGATATACATCAGAAGTACTCTTTGGGGAATGCATAGAATATCCATCTATACGTCTATCAAGCAAAGATGTACGCCATTTAATATCTGTATTTGCAGTTTCTGAGAGATCTTTAATTTCTTCTGGGATATTATTGTCGTACGATAATTCTCCAATCTTCTTCAACTCTCCTTTTTGATTTGGAAATATTACGGCTGTAGAAAGCTGATTTGTGCATTGTGTAGCATTGCATAAAGACAAGTAACTGTTTAACCAATTAATTATTTCGGACTCTTGTATTCCTTGGTGATATTGCAAAAGATTTGAACCGAGTAAAGCAATAGTTGAACACTTGTCATGTTCTGCAAATGCAGGAATACTTGAAAGTAAAAGTTTATCAGATTCCAACCATATATCATCAGGCACATTGTCCACTCTACTAAAAGTCACGATCTGAGGTGTGAACTTTTTGCAAAGTTCAAACATAGACTCACGGTGATGCTTTTTATTCTCGGATGAATATAAGGTACACAGACGATAAGATGCGTCCCTTCTGTTCTGCCAGTTGTTTGATTCATTCTTTATAAATGCATTTAAATCATTTGTTAAAGAGGTCAAGTTATACTCAGGGACAGATTGAACACAAGTTGTTATAATGTTTGTGTTAAGCAAACAATCTTTAATGTCATTGCCAAAAGCAATTTGATATACGTTCTTAATTTCCGAAGGAATAGGTTGCGTATTATCTCTTTTCAATTCACTTGTCTTCTTGAAGCTTCCATTCTGATTTGGCAGAATAGCATAATTTTCGAAAGCATCGCTACCAAGCTCTTCAAAAGTGAATTTAATTACCTTATTGAGCCAAGAAAAAGCTTCGTTTTCGTCACCATTAAACTTCTCGTTAATCCATGACATATTATTCTTTGAAGCTAAATCTTCAAGAAATTTCTCAATAGGATATTTGATAGAACAATTCCAAGAATCATATTCTATCATAATTTCACGCCATTCATGAATGTGCTCTTTTTTAGGCAACATACGCTTTACGACAGGACGCAATATTTCCCAGAATGTTTCTCTGCTTTCTTTCTTAGAGCAATCTGGCAAGACCATCTCGGACATTGTAAAAATACCGTTTTCACTCTCTAAGAGCGCTTGATTAAGTAATTCCGCACGCCATTTCTTCTGAAGCTCTTTGATCCAAGGCTCAGAAGTTTCTTCGTCCCATGATTCTGTTGATTTTGGAATTCTGGAAGAAGCAAGAAGGTAGCGATTATGTATGTTGTGGTCAATAAGCCATTGGTTGAAAATTAATGCGGTCTCAACGGCCTTGTCAATAATACCTCTGTTTATTACAGATGGCTTATCATCCGAATCGCCATGTATTTGAATGTCATCACGTGGCTCAGTTGGTATAAATCTGAAACCATTCAAAAAATATGGGAAATAGAATTGATGCGAACCGATAAGAGGGAAATCACGCAATAATACTGGCAATTTATCTTCTCTCTTAACAGCATACAACTGTCCGTTTTCTTCTTGGATTTCAATAGATAACGAAACGTCTGGTGTTGTATATGAGAGATATTTCTTTGCCACTTCACCATTATCTATAATGGAGAGAACAACATTTGTGTCTTTATTCTCACGTGAACAGGTATAGCATACATCTGTTCCTTCCAAACGGTTAATTACTCTTACAGATTTAACTGTTGGCAGATTAATCATGGTTACAGGCAGCGTATTTACCAAGTCATTAATACCCAGTAATGCCAACTGTAATTGAGATTCGGATTCAATACGGTATGTAAATGATGTATCAAAGTTTGATTCTGTATGTTTATCGTAATCATTAACAAATGGGAAGAGAATACCATTTGGATCATTGTCCAACTTGGCAAACTCAGTCATTGCCTCCTTGATGCGTGGAGCAAGTTCTTCTTTTGATGAGCCGGAACGGTCTAGTTTGAGGTTGAAATGGCGATATCTATCATCGAAATCCAACAGTACACTTTTTACATCTATGACATCAGCAATAAGGTGTGTACTAATAAAACCAGTACCAAACATACCTGTGACATTCTCATCTTCATTTGTAGAACTTTTTGAACTTACTTGTTGAATGAGACAGGTTACATCTTTCAATCTAAAGTGCAATCCGTTATGACGGAATATAAATGTATGCTCATCTGCGATTTCAAATTCTATTGAAACGCCACCATACTTTGGATTATAGACATCTTTTGCATTTTGCATCATCTCCCAGATACATCGCTTAGCTGATGCCTTACGCTTATTGCGTACGGTATTGAGCTTTTCTCTGATTTTTCCTGCTGTATTGTCTATACTGTTAGCCATATACAGCTCTAAAATGGACATTCCCATATAAAAATCTCTTTATTTTGTTTTCAATTCTTCTAAAGTCAAGCAAGTGCCTCGCCTTGGTACTTTAAGTATCAAGGGACATCAGTTTGAACAAGACAAGAATAATTGTGTTATTCCATCTTTCCAATCTTCCGTAACCTTGACCGTATTGCTCCATCATTACGCCCGAAGTGTTCCATAAGTTGTTTGATAGACCAATTCATATCAAATAATCTAGCTAATTCTGCATCTGCTTCAGGAGTCCATTTCGCATATGCTTGAGAATGTGTTTTGCGCACTTCTTCTACACTATACGCTTTCCCTTCTACTTTAACCGGTGCCTTTGTTGTTTCAACAGGTTCTATTACACAAGCAGCTAGTTTTGGATGCCATCCTTCATGTTCTACTCCTAAAGAGCAAGTAATGAAAATATCACCCTTTTGTCCAAGAGTCTTCTTGCCATCTCGAATGTCATGTATATACCATGGATCAGTTATTGGAAGATCATATTGATGTGAGTGATAGTAGAAACGTACACGATAGCGTGGGTAGTCCGTGTATGTCGTATCTCCATAAACTTCTGCATCACTTGCCTTGATCAAAAGAATGGAATGATCCCCAAGCCTGTTATAGACATCAGGTACAACAGCTTTACCATGATTGAAGAAAAGAGTCGTTCTGGAATTATCTACAAGACATTCCTGAATCTTGGATTCATCAAAAGAAACTCCAATAGGTTGTAGCTCATCAAAAAATGCATTTTCGCTTTGAGCACCTGAAGGACAAGGAACGACATCTGTCATTCTCACAATTGCAAACAATTGCAAAGTTAGGGCAATCTCATTAGGGATTGCACCTGCATCGGTATTTCTGCATATTGGTCTTATCCACTTCGGACGACCATTTTCTTTTACTACATTATAACCACCAGAGGTTACCTGAACCTCAATGCCGGCTATACATCTGCCTCCATGCTTGTAACTATTGGCAAGACATATGAAATACTTGTCCATAGGTAGGTTGTTCTATACTAAATGCACAATTGTTACATCTTCTGTACTATGATTCTTCATATACTCTGTTAGCAGTCTTCTGTGGCACATCTCTGGTGTTTCTTCACTACAAAGGAAGCAAGAACCATCAAATTGCTTAACACCATAGTTACGCATGATGTCTCGATTCTTCAACATGGCTGTATATTCTTCTATATAACCTTCCCATGTAACAGTCTGCTTATGCCAGCGATCAAGAAGTTCTTTTGTTGGTGCAAAATCTGTTATGTGCTTATAGTTGATACCACAAATCTGTTTAACGAAATAAGCAAGATCCTTACCTTTCGCAAAACCCGCTAACTGGCTACCATTGCTGATACGTACATCAACGAGCTGTTTAACACCATTTTTCTTGAGAAGTTCAAAAAACTGTTCTGCGCTTTTCTTTGTAAAGCCTATTGTATATAATGTAATCATTGTTATTTGTATTTAATCTATTAAACTATCTTCATTTTCATTAACAACTGGACTCCATCCTATTTCATGATTCTTGAGTCTATAAGCATCTATTCTTTGCTGTTCTGCTGTGTATTCGTCACCAAAGTCTGACATATTGAACAAACTCATTTCACCTTGCCCATCTATTTCTTTGAGTTTCTTACCGTGCACATAGCCCAAAATCATTTCGGTTTCAAGTTCCTTATGCGAGCGTGTTATTCCTTCGCCAGTATCTTCATCACGAACAATATGGAGTACATTCCATCCTAATTCATAGAAATATCTAGAAAGGAAAGAAAACCTGTGACATCCTAGAGGGTCCGCTTCAGAACACATAAGGGAAACGTTGCGTCCTTGAGATAAAGCCTTTTTTATTCTATCAACACCTTTGAGGAAATTATCGGTTTTAACTCCAAGTTCAAAATTCACCTGAGGCTTCGTCTCGCTTTTCCCTTTTTTTGTAAAAATCGTTTCTTTCAAACAGTCCGATCGTCTAGCACCAAACTCGTCTCCAAAATGTGCATATAGTATTCCGTTTTTGTTGAGAAAAGACTTTATCACTTCAGAGTTGAATTGTGGAGTGTATTTACTGTATGGCATACTTCGAACATCAATAATACAATCAATGCTCTGACTTCTAATCAAGTCCAGGAGTTCATCCTGGCTTTGATTAGAATGTCCAACTGTATATAGTGTTTCTTTTTTCATCTTATATTTGATTATGCTGCAGTGTCTATTACACCTGCTACAAGTTTATAGTGCCAGTCATTATAGTTGACTCCAAGTGAGAGAGTAAGGTATATATCTTCGTTACTTCTGTCACCGCTCTGACGACGCCCTCTCTGCAACATACTTATGTATTTAGGATCAGTCAGAGGAAAGTCATATCGTCTTCCTTTGTGGGTAAACTGAATGCGGTATTTTTCATGACCGTAGTCATCATACTGAGTTTCAATGTAAAGGTCTGTTGGTCTCACAAACATTAAAGAATATCCTCCTTCGCAGAAAACATCCTCTGGCACGGCTTTTCCTCTGTTGCCGAAAATGAGAGAGTGTGAATCGTCACATAAAACAGAAAGACTTCCATTATAGTGACCTATTCTGTCGATGCTTGCGAATCGTACATTTTCGCTATGAGCTCCTGATGGGACAGTATCAAGTACTCTTACATCAAGGATGTCAAAGATATCAAAAGTACCGACCATAGTCTCTGGCAGACCTTGATTGTCATTTGCCATTACAGGACGAATCCACTTTGGAGATCCATCATAGTTTCTTACAACATTGTAACCTGTTGCTGTTCTTCGAACCTCGATGCCTGCAAGACATCTACCACCATTTTTGTAGGAATTTCCCATGCAGATAATTGTACACATAGCCTTAAGTAATTAGGAGTTATTGTTTTGATTTCTGTTGCAAAGGTATTCAGAAATATTCAAACTAATATCCTTTTTACAATGTTGCCATGATTTTTTATCGTTTATACTTCAAAATGGTTGCAACGTTGCAATGATGTTTATTTCTTGTATTCAGAGATGGGAATGTCGGTGTATTCTTTGTGGTTGTCTATCTGGTATTTGCGCACAAAGACCTTGCTTTTGTCAAGACGCAAGACAAAGATATTACCTTCTTTCTCGGGTTTGTATTGGTCGGCAAATGAAACATCTTTCAATTCACTGGCAAGACGACTCCTCAAATGAGACATTATAGTTTTATCTACTTTCGAAGATGGCAATCCTTTTGCTCTAGAGCAGTAAGTCTGAGTAGCGATTTTGAAATAAAGTTCATATCTTTTCGGCATCAATTTAACGATACGTTCACGTCCTTCCTTAAACTTGAATGCCACATAATACTTGCCGTCTTGTACATTTTGTCCAAGAAAAACAAGATCTGGTGCAACAGGTGGAGGCGCAATAAGGAAGTCAAACAATGCTTTGTAGAAGCCAAAGTATTTAAATTGACCCTTATTGTCGGTTATGGTTATCGTCTTAATGCTAACCTTGCTTTGGTAGAATGCAAGAATTTCTTCTACCAAAGACAACGTTGTAGTTGCAATAGGTATACAAAGGAATTCCGTATAATATTGTATAGAACCATCCGTTCCACAATATGGCACAACTGATGTTCCTATATTAATCAAAATCGAAGGTATGGCATCATAAACAGCTTTAACCTGAAGTTTTTCATATATTACACTATGAAAGAACTCTGCTGTTGTCATTTTACAGAGCCTATCATAGACATCCTCCACAACGGTGTCGTTAAGATGCGGAGCCATATAACTTATTACATCTTTAACATATTGTGAGTCCATTTCCTTGAACTCATCGACCATTTTGGGGATGTAAACAAAGTTGAATCCATTGAGGCGAGACTGTGTTACGAGAAGCTTGAAGTCCTGCATAACTTCTGCATTACGTTCCTCGTTATATGAACTTTCAAGATAAACCATATATTGGTCAGAAATGGCAGATTCACCTGTAGGACATGATATAAGGTAAGGCTTAGGAACTTTGTTTCCATTAGAATCCTTGCGGTCATGTTCTACCAGACAGTATTGCAGTGCAATAAGTAACAAGGCTTCCTTTGGTACACACACATTATCACTAAGCGCAATCCTATATATACTATCAAAAATATCTTGTCTTTCCTTTTTGGTCATATCTTTTAAAGCCGTAACAGCTTCGGAAAAACGAATATGCCTGGCGTCACTCATGTCTTTTTTGGTAATTGAGTATTTAGACATGAGCGCCTTCATGTCCATAATTTCGCTCTCCTCTATGATATTGTCTGCCTTAATCATGTCGCTGATAATGCGAGCGAGTGCAGTTCTTTGTTCTTTCGTCATAATGCATCAGAATTTACTGGTTAGAAAATCATAACTGGGGATTCCTTGCAGTACTAACTAAAAGTTCACGTATATCAATACATAACAGTTCTGCAACTTTTGCCAAGGTTTGCAAGTCCGGCTGACTTGAGTTTGTACACCATTTGCTGACGGTTACAGGATCACGTCCTATTTGCTCTGCTAACCACTTGTTTGTACGCCCCGCATCGGCTAGTGCTCCTTTGATTCTGTTTAGGTTCTCCATATTATAAAATTAATGTTTAGCGCAAATTTAATAAATTTCTTCATAATATAAGAAGAAAAACTATAGAATACGCAAAAAACTCATGACATTTAACGTAATTTACACATTCCACACTCAGAAAAGTATCTTTTTTGTATAAATTTTATGCTTAACATCAAAGTCTTGCATACTTTCATAATTACTTTTAAACTATGCTATGTCTATTTCGGATAACAGTTACTTGAAGTCCCATAATTGTTAACGAACGTAATAACTTGGTACGGGAAAAACCTATGCAAAAAGTAGTGTACCAAGATTCCATTGTCGTATGAATTTTAATGAATACCTTTGCCGTCGAAAATATCCGCGTGGTGTATCAAAGAGGGCTCGCGACCCTTTGGTTTATTAACGTTGGACTATCACGAAGTACAAGTGAGATGTTTGACTATTGTATCATAAAAAACAAGCGAGAAGAATGAATCTCATTACGTTGGAGCAGTTGCTCGCAAAGCCTGTCTGCATGATGACAGGTGAGGAACTTTCCCTTCTCCTCCAGAATATAGGGACGGCAAAGGTGTCTGCCGAGGTGGCACCAGAGTGCAAGAAACGTTACGTCTATGGCGTACAGGGTATTGCAGAGACTTTTGGTTGTAGCATACCAACAGCAAATCGTATCAAGGCGAGTGGTGTTATTGATGACGCTATCACTCAGGTTGGTCGTAAGATTGTTGTAGATCCCGAACTTGCCTTGCGTCTTGCAAAAGATGCTAAGGAGAATGGCGTTGACATAACTAAGGCTGATACGTCTTGCGATAGCCGTAAGTAGTAACGTGAACATTAACCTGGTATCAAGAGCAATGGGATATAACGGAGCGCTACGATATGTTGCGTTGCTTGCGATACTGCAAACACCTTCAATACATGAAGAAGACAGAAAAACAACAGAACGCGCTGAAGGGCGTTATGCTTCCATTTGAGAAGTTCGGATGCTTGCGTAACCTGCCTATTGATGAGGCTGGTGAGATAATTCAAACCGTGCTTGCGTACGGAATGGATGGTACGAAGCCGGAGTTCAAGGATAAGTATCAACAGAGATATTACGAGTCGTTCCTTGCTCCTATCACCGAGCAGATAGCTTACGCTGAGAAACGTGCCGTTCAATGCCGTGAGGCAGCTCAGCAACGTGCTGATGCCCTAAAAGCGGCAAAGAAGATTATTGCAATGCAAGAGCGTGAGGCGAAAGCTGCGAAGAAGAACGATGCAACAGATAGCACTGCAACTCCTACGTTGTTTGACAATGCTGATAGTCCAAACGAATCGCCAGAGGTTGTTCAAGGCTCGATTGATACGAATAATGATAATCCGTTGTCTAACGCTCCGTTGCGTAACGCAACATCAGCAGTGTCACCTACCGATCAGCAAGAGAACACGGGTTGTAGTACATTATCAGAGGACTTGTCCTATTCAAACCTTCTCTCACTCGGTATAAAGCGTGACACGGGACCTTATAATGGTGAAACGACATGGAACGCAATGTCAGATGACGAGAAGAGAACTGCGATTGCTTACGTCAAGCAGAACATTACGAATAACGCTTCAAAGCGCAACACCTTGTACGCAAGCAAGTTCCTCGGTTCTAACGTATGGAAGACAAAGACGTAAAATCTCAGAAAATAGCTTCGCAGAAGCAAGATTGAAGGGGAAGGGAATGCAATGTACTTTCCAGAGGACGCTCGGGGAAGATGTGATAATAGTAGCATGAGTCTTCTTCATTTTCCTCCAACAGCAAGAGTCTTTTACGCAAGCACGATCAAGTCGTTTGAAGAATAATTTAGTCAGAGGTTTGGTAGGAACAAACTTTACTCTCGTATAATGGTTGCACCAGTCATCGTGCCACAACGAATCAACAGGAAGAACCTCTGGAAACTCCACACCTGTCGCTCTTGTTAGGTCGCTTGCATTATGGTAATCAGTATTGCCAGGCACTTCGTTCACAACACTGTCCATACTGATGCAAAGACCAATTGTAAATAGAGCAAAGAGATATATTGATAACGCACATGGCGAGATAAGCACTAGCGTCCAACTCTTCCATTCATGTGTCATAATTCCATTCTTCTTCGCATACCAAGGCATGATAAAAGGGAAAAGCACCCACCACAAATAGCAGATCCATACTTTCTGTATATCTTGCTGAACAGCGAGACAATGGCTGCAATCAGTGATGCAAGGAAGACAACAATTATTGTCCATAAAATGAATTTTATCATACTGTGTTATTATTTTGAATTAGAATTTTTCAGTTCATGAATCTTGTTCCAACGATATAATATCCAACTCAAAAGAGCATCGAGAAGAAATAATGCAACAAATATGATGAGATTGATCGCTACATACCCCGACCATCCTGGTGCAATCACTTTTCCAACAGTTTGTAATTCTCTGACACAAAGATCCGTTGCTTCATGCATTGTTAAATGAATGTAGTGATTCCATATTAGGATTGTCATGACAGAGTTTATCGACAGATGCGTAATAGCCCAAAATGCTGCAACGTAACCATCTTTATTCTGGACGATATTTCTAAAACCAACATAGGCAGCAGGTATGACAAACAAAGTTGGCAGCAGTGAGTGAATGTATATATTTTCGATATAACAAGCTGCCATATATGTGATATTTAATATCTGAGCAAGTATTGTCATAATAGCACAACAGATGCCGTATGTGCCTTCTGTTAATCCTAATGGCGACATTATTCCTGTTATCATTCCAATAATCAGGAAAAGAGCAAACCAAAGGAACAACGCCCATCGTTTTATCCATGGAAACAATGACATCATTATACTTGTCATTATCAGCGAAGCTATACTGCCATAGACGGACGCAATGGCTTTAGCCTCTGTATAGCGTTCTTCGCAATAGAGCATATTTGCAAGTTCTTTCATCTGGGGAATTCCCGAATGCAAAATGCCATACGCATAGATAGCAGTAGCGCATACTGCAACAAATGCAAGGATCCAGTGACGCTTACAAATCAAAACTACTGAAGCGATAATTGCAGCTAAGAGATTGAGAATATATAAAAACTCCATATTTTGTTCGTGGATAACAAGTACAGTTATACGTGTCTGAAAATCTTGTAGGGTACAGGCTTTCGATATGGACTCATTGTCTTTTGTTTGAAATCTGAAATCCAACAGTTTCCTGTATAGATGGCAATGTGCCCCCATATGCTATGTTTGCCATTCTCGATTACCACGACATCTCCCTTCTGAGGATGATAACCATTCATCTGATTACCAATGCCTGAAGCAACTTTATGATAGCCATAGAAAGGTAAAGCGTCACGATATGTCCAAGCAGGAAGAATAATCACAGGACAACCTCCGCTTTGCATAGCTCGCATAACGAACCAGGCACAGCACGAATGTGACTTTTGACAGTAATGTTTTTCTGC
Source organism: Candidatus Prevotella equi (assembly GCA_018065145.1). Lineage (GTDB taxonomy): Bacteria > Bacteroidota > Bacteroidia > Bacteroidales > Bacteroidaceae > Prevotella > Prevotella equi. Next base: position 4,899 of record JAGHTW010000049.1, on the reverse strand, counting down.
GTGCCTGACAGCCTTGCCAATATCATAACTATAGGTCTGACTCCATATTATGTAGCCCATTATGAAAGTCAGTGTAATAATTATTTTCTTATGCTTCTTAAACATAGGCGTATAGATACATGTTATTCTTATTGAATCGTTTACTTATCTCATACATTGTATTGCAACTAACGGCAAAGCAACCTTGGCTTTCCCATGTAAGTGGCAGGTCAAGTCCCCATATCTCAAATGGCATCAGTGTACGTGTCAGACTGGGATGAATCAATATTCCTCTTGCCATAGCATTGGAATTTGTTGCATCCAAACCCACCATGCGAAAGCAAGGAGCCCCTGGCCAACTATGCATATTGTCTTTACTTGTAATCTTGTACAAACCCAGAGAAGAACAGTTGCTGCCTATCACGTTACTGAACTTAGGTTTGCTTGCAGTGTTCCCTTTACCGTTACCATGCTGAACCAGACCGCTATACTCGTACTTATTATTTCTTACGTTGTAGATGAAGAATCTTTCCTCACCAGAATGTTTAGCAAAATTTACAATGCACAGATAGTTAGCATCGCTTGGTAGTCGTTCGATTACGCTATCAATAATGGCATTGTTAGGGCTCTTGCTTGAAACTGTAAATCGGTTGTAGGCGATCAATGCCAGAAAAGATGCCAATCCTAACAGAATTTTTCTTTTTGTGCTCATACGATGATTTCTGATATTGGAGCGTGCCAAGTTGACACGCTCCGTTTTTTACCGTTAGACAAGTTGCTTCAATACGCTCTTTGCAAACGCAATGACGTCGTTGGTCTTGCGAGTGATGTAACATTTGCCTTCTACTTTGTCAACAAACTCGAAGTTGGTTGACTTGATCTTGCTGAGGTCGCTCTCCTTGTACTTCGTCACGTCTGTGGTAGAATAAAGCTTACAAACATCGCCTTTCTTTTGGTAGTAAAGTTCAATGGTCTTGCCATCCTTGAACGTGACAGTCTGCTTCACTGTAATGTTTGTAGGGATAACAATAACAGTAAGGTTGTTCTTGCTCTCAGTGCTGGTTGTCGTACTAGCGAACGCTGATGTGCTGATGCTCATGAGCACAGTCATCAGGATAACGATTAAGTGTTTCATAATAGTTTGAAATATTGTGATTAATAATGTCTTAACTCGTCTTTATTGAAATGGAATACAGAAACAAACAGATTTTCTTCTGAGCCATCAAAAATAAACCAAGGATTATTCAACGGATTAAGGTTACGAACAACATGTTTGTCACGAGCAGGAGTATTGCCTTCGGCACACATAATAGCGACTTTCGATCCTTTCTTTGCTACGTCCACTACTATCAACGCATGACCATATTTCATTCCAGAGCGTGCCGGATATACGAGGACATCTCCAGGTTGCACTTCTTGTATTGGGCGAGGTGTTGTCTCATGATAGACAGAGTATGTGCTGCACCATCCATAAACATTGCGCATATAACGCTCAAATGCCATGCGCGAACGGCCACCTGTGTAATTCATTCTTTTTCCGTTGACATTGCGGAAGCAGATCTCAGAGTAACGTCCTTTCTGCCAAAGATATTCAGCACGAAGGCGCATGGTTACATCAGCACATTGTTCACTGTCGCTAAGTATGTCTTGATCGATGACTCCTGCTGAAAGGAACTGATAGTTTGCTTCGCCTCCAGTATAGAGATTTACCTTTGTTCCACGTTTGCGTAGGGGGAGAGAACGCAGATACTCTGCATAACTTCCAGATGCAGCTTCGAGTCTTGTATATCCAAATGGAACAGGAATGTCACCTATTGTTTCTGCATTCCAAGGATTACTTGTTTTGTAATTCCACCAACACCAACCGCAGATAATTACTATTATTACTAGGCTTATGCCCATGAATTTGAAAAGCTTCTTCATAATATACTGTGTTTTTTGATTACGAGTGCAAAATTATGCAGTATTAATCATACTACAAAAAAAAGAGAGGTTCGTTGTATGAACCCCTCAATTTCTTGTATGTAATGAACCGGTGTTTTAGTATCTATTTATTAATGTGCAACGAACAAGACTCCAATTGTTAGGAGAAATCTGGCTGTAATTAATAGAAGAACCTTTTACCGTGAACGCGTACTTCAAACGGACACGTTCGGTACTACGACGGAATCTTTTGCTTGGTACACGCAAATGTGACCACCAAATATCAGAAAAGAAAAAGTAGTTGGGCTCTTCACCAACCAATTGTTCAAGAGACCTGTCATCTATGTCATCAAGAACATAGTAATAACCTCTACCACGGAAACAATGAGCTCCGTAATCAAGATAAGGCAGGTGAAGTTCAACTTTGATTTTAACACATAGCTCTTCGAGGAGCATGTTAGCTGGACACTCAATTATTGTCTCATGACCGTTCTCGCGGTCTTCAAGTTTAATTAAATACTTCATAAACATTAAGTCAAAGAACACAATTCTTCCTGTCCTAATGGGAAAAGCCCGTCGGACCAGGATTAATAGACTTTTGTGTTCACCTTTTCAGGCTTACCTAATATTTATGAAAATACCTATACATTTCTATTTAATTAACTTGGTAAATAAAAAGAGAATCAGAATTGTTTGCAAAGGTACTATATTTGTATATAGTCGCCAAATATTCCTTTATATACTGTACGAACACCCTGTATTGTTGTATGAAATGGTCGTGCCTATACTATATCACAATATCATGAGTTATACAACATAAACGATGTGCCATAATTACCTTCACCGTCATAATCAGCAGAAAGGGGGAATTGCCCACATAACAGACTTGCATCATCATCATTAAGTGTGCAGTTCAATTCTACTCGAAATCCACCTGGCGTCTGACGAATATCCCATACGGAATAGCCATTGGCATCAACAACAGTCCTGATTGCATCTTGTATCTGCCATAAGCCAAGTGCCATTGATGTAGAATCGCCAGTTGAATACATCTCTGTTTCATTCGACTGTACATAATCTTCAAGGCAATCCCATTCATCAAGAAACTCACAAAGTGCCTCCATACCTTTTGAGGCCGTTGTTTGAATATGGGAATAGCCCAATTCCTCAAAAGACGTGCCTTCAGCAGGATCGATTATAAATTTCTTGGCTTTTCGTGGAACATAGTCCAGCAAAAGAGCTGCAGGATATACAACCAACGAAGTACCAATCACAACAAAGACATCGGCATGCTTGACTACTTCTGCCGCCTTCATAATGTTCACAACATTTTCACCAAACATTACTATATCTGGTCTGAGTTGCGATCCATCATCAGCCCGATCTCCAACTTTCAATGGCATTGTCAATGGATATTCCTTGACATATGCCTCATTATATCTATCTCCCGAAGCGCAGACTTTTGTAAGTTCTCCATGCAAGTGCAAGATATTCGTACTACCAGCTTTCTCATGGAGATTGTCAACATTCTGTGTTATGACACTAACTTTGAAAAACTTCTCTAATTCGGCAATTTGTTTATGAGCCTGATTGGGATGAACTTTAGCCAAATTTTCACGTCGCATATTGTAGAAATCAAGACTGCGTTGAGTCTCGTTTTTAAGACAATCAAGGCTAGCTAAGTACTCGAACTCTGCTTTTGTCCAAAGACCATCTTTGCCACGGAATGTACTGAGTCCACTTTCTGCACTAATGCCAGCACCTGTTAGAAATACAATATGTTTCATATTTATATTTGTTGACAGAGTATTATGCTTGATTATTTCTTCTTAAATACTAACCAAGGGATGAGTCCTTCACCCTTGTGCTTGTCTTCGTATTTTGTGTCATCTCCAATCTTATGAGCATTGCCATCGGCTGTGCGATAGAAGCAATAGTCGGTTCCGCCGGTGATGTATATAGCATCAATGAAGCCATATTCACGTAGAGCATCAGCAAAGTCCCACATGGTTTCTTTATGGCGAGTCTCAATGTAATAGAGTTTATCACCTATACGTCCCAGACCTCTGCGTTCAACCTTTCCATGGAGATGGAAGCGTGAAGGCAACACACCATTGGAAACGAGAATAAACTGGCGGAAGAAACTGCCACCCTGTTCCAAAACATAATCCTTGACATCCTCATTGCGGGCAATGCCTATCACGATATTCTCGTTTGCCATGGCACAATATCCGAGACGACTCACATCTGCTTCCATTTCCTTACCATTAGACACAAGGCTGCCCAGATAGTGGTTTGTTTTTGGATCGTATGATGTTAGGTCGGCACTGCGACTATAGAGGAACACATCGGTATTCGTTGTGTCTGGCTCTAAGAAGGTGACCTCTGCCTTTAATCCTTTTATCTCATAGAAGTTGAGAGCCACACCAAGTATAGAGTCACTAGTCATTACGACCTCTGGAGTCTGTTTCTTGACTGACTTCTGAAGCTTTTCTATATTCTGCGCAGAGGTAACCGAAACAGGTACACCAATATCTATATGAGTACGATAGTATTTGTAACCACAGACGATGCCAATGCACAATAATGCCGTAGTAATAGCAGTAGCAATAATCCAAGGCATTCTTCGAATGGGCTTCAGAATACTATTATCTGTTTCTATAGTGATGACTGGAGTCTCACCTTCTGTCTGCCCTTCTATCACATCAGGTTTTTCTTCTATTATAAAGAGGGGCTTCTCGTTCATATTGTCTTCTGTATAATTCATGCCTTGTCTCCTTCCTGCTCTATCAGAGCCTTTAAATCCTTCAATGCTTCTCTTGATGCTTTCAATTTGAAGTCACCACGCAGGTGACTGCCGCTAAGCAACAGTTCCTGAGAAGTTATATTGATAACATATATATAGTCAATCCTTAAAAAGATGTTAACTTGTTATATATCAAGATGTTAGCCTTCTAAATAGTTGCGTATGTCCACAATATTTTGTACCTTTGCATA
>JAGHTW010000124.1 GCA_018065145.1 Candidatus Prevotella equi | reverse complement strand
GCCCTAACCAAGGAATGGTTTGTGCTATCTGATACGCTCAGTAATCACATCCAACCTGATTCTATTCCCCACAAGGTGTACGACCGAATAGCATACTGCACCCTTCAGGACTCCATAGCGAGCCGTCTGGAGAGTATGGTGGATGCAGAGATACGAACATTCGACGATGTCCTCATCATCCGTGAGGAACTTGGCGAGGAGCCTATAGACTCAGTATTAAAGAATGTACGTGCGGACGCACGCAAGTTCTTTGATTCCCTGGATATGGCACAACTGCCAGACCAGACAGCAGAGGAAGCAGTGAGCAGCTACACCACTCTTCTCAAAAGCCATCTGAAGAAAGGCATCAAGTCCAAGGCTGATATGCAACGCTTCATCCGTTCAGAAGATATTGCTTTCCGGGGATTCCTCGTACATCTTCATGAACTCGGCAATACCTCGTTGAAGAACATCACGAACTCCACCGAAAGGATTTGTGAACTTATCATCAAATCTGCCAACGATGGACAGATGTCTGCAGAGATTCCTCTTGTATATATGCTCATGCGCACGAACAGACGCATCGTCCAGAATGCCATGACCTGCCTTGCCGACATCAAAGCAGGACGTGTCACTGGAAAGGATGAACAGGCGGTTGTCTATCTATGGATGATGATGAAACCTTTCTTTCCGATGGACGAAATATCGCTTGCTCTTCTGAGCGATAAGGAGAAAGCGGATATGCGCACGCTGGCACATGAGCTTCCATCGGTATCAGCGAAACTGAATAAGGGCATGGGCTGGTCGCCATTGCCTATTGAAGAAATGCCTAACGAAATTATCAAGGAATATGTCAGCAGAAGATAGCATGGAAGAGACCATTCACAAATTCGAGATTAACATGTCTCTCATCGCTCCTGGTATCATCAACACAGATGGCATCGAGGAAAATGTTCTCTATGATGACCGTGCCGTGGTACGCTACAAGTTGCAGCGTCCGATGGAAATCGGTGAGATCATCGACAGGTTTGATAACATTGACCGTCTGGTCATGCTGTACTATTTCATTCAGCGTCGTGACTCACAGATTGGACGTAGCTGCTCGTACTACTCGGACAACAAGCATGGTCCGATGTACCGCATCGACTTCTACACGGAACGTGATGGCAAGTGCCATAACATTACCGTGATATTCTTCACTTCCCTTGAATATATGTACCAAGACATCATCCGTGAGCATGGACGCATCCAACTTCACGGCAGGATGGAATACCTTCGCCAAGAACGCAAGGTTATAGCGGACTTTATGTGATTCAACTTTACACTCAGATAATATGACTTGGAAACTTTTACAACTCGCTTTCCCTCTCGTTTTCATTGGGATTGCCCTTCATCTGTATCGTAAAAACCGCCCTCTGCTCATCGGATTCCGTGAACAGTTGGCAGTAAGTCCGTCTGGCAGACGTTTCATCGTTCTGGCTGGTATGCTCGTTCTCATCGTGTATCACTTCGTTGCCTTATGTGGCACGGCAAGGCCATTCCATCTGTTGCCGTCAAGCATCCTGGTTCTCTCGATGTTCTCACAACGATGTGGTGAGCGCATCATACGATTCTTCCAGTATAAGCCGCTTCGATTCTCGGTCTTTGTGACTATGCTCGGCGCATTCTTCCTTCCTCAGACTACCCCTATGGCTATGACGATGATGGTGCTGCTCATCATCTCATGGGGCTATCCTACGGAGGAACTGATACGTGAGGTATCTGAACGTGGTGACACTCACGACATCGTCGAAGAGACTGTGGAGGGTCTCAAAAAGGAGATGACTGACATTTTCCCAAACCTTGAAGGCGAGGCAGAGAGTCTTCCCGAAGAGGTTTCGGATGTGGATGCCGAACCTTTACAGGAAGACACACCGCCCGAATCGGATGTGGAAGAGATTGTGAGCGAACTCCCAAACACTTCCAGCCAACCTTCTGAAAAGGCTATTCGCAACCAGAAGAACCGTGAGAAGGAGCGTGAACGTCGTCACAACCGAGCAAAGCGACGTGCAAGACGTGCCAAACACGGACACTGATTCGTCATGCAGAGGTGCTTTCCCCTATGCTTATGACAACCACTTGTGACTTTTACTTTTTGTGGAACTTTTTAACTGTAAGACAATGATAAAACAACTTCAACCTAACCATTTGGGAATCAGCAACGGCTTGCTGGAGTTCCTTGCCCCTGAAGAGGACAAGCGACTCAGCAAGTTGGAGGCTTACTTTGATCTTCTGGTAATGGCAACACATTACAAGAAGCATGTAAGCTGTTTCGGACAGGATTTCGATCTGGTTCCTGGTGAGATTGTCACCTCCATCAGCGAACTTGCTACCAAGTGGCGTTGGCAACGTGCCACTGTCCGCAAGTTTGTGGATGCTCTTGTGGAACTGGGTCAGCTGACTCACACCCCACAGGTGAAGTGCAGCTTGCTTGATGTGGTGTCTCTCCGTTTCAAATGGCTGCCATCAGACAATCCTCGCTGTCTGCTGTCAGAGACTGGATTCCCTAAGGGGCTCATGCCACTTGAAGAGTTTGGTCAACTGACCACATCCGTTATCAATGAATTATCTGAGCAGTTCGCAGATAATGCTACACCGATGACGGACGGCGATGGTAACATCCTCTACAGCGCAGAGGAGCGAAGCCATGTGGCAACCCTCTATCTCGAAGCGATGATGCTTGCCTTCAGACACCTTGTGGCTGATGTGTACACAGTCAAAGCTGAGAAATCCCTGCTCGACACATTCTTCAAGATCTGCCAGGGCAATCACGAAGATGTGAATCGGTTGGTTAATGCGCTCTTCAACGATGAAGGACACAACACCAACCTCATGGTCTGGGAAACCTACGGTGATACGAGAGACGCTGTCACACGTATCTTTACCGAGGCTTTCCGTGAACTGTCAGAACGTCTGCCAGTAGATTACACCCCAACAGATTCTGAGGGCAAGCCTACAGAAACAGATGGGGCGAAGTCTCAGGGTAAACGCAAAGACCATTCTGCCGATAACATCTGACAATGACATCGTCAGGGCGGTCTTACCTTCGGACAGCACCTTCTGTTATGTGTGCGCCATAGACGCATAGCACAGCTAACCATTTCCCCTTTCTTTTCTGTTTCACCTCCTGAAGGGCGTGAAAGTGTGCTTGCACACTCTGGGGCATCAGACTCGTCTGCTGCCACTACCAAAGGGAGTGGGGAGCATAATCCCCACTTTTCGATGAAAAGATGGAGTGTGACCATACGTAGGGAGCAAGCTCGGTCACATTATGCCTTCTGGAGAGAAGGGAAACAAGGGAAAGAGGCATACAGCGGATGCCTCAGTGCATGTGGTATGTGTGCCTATCACCACACATGGCAGAAGGGCAGAACGAAAGGGAAACGTCCTGTCTGACGATTAACAGGAATCTTGTATTATGGCAAGTGGACAGAAGCAGGTAATGGACATAAAGCCTGCAAAAGGTATATCCCAGAACGAGAGCAACGAGCATCAACGTAAGTGGAATGACCATACGAAGGAGGTACAGATGGGTAGGCGTGAGTACGACCCCACGCGCGACCATCTGAATTTCGAGATTGCCAAGGGTGGCATCGTCCAGCCTATCGACAAGACGAAGTCCATCCCACAGCGTATGGCAGAGCGTTTTGCTGCACTTGGCATCAAAGACCCTAACGAGGGTAAGGAGAAGCCGAGCCGTATAACGCTTGCCCAGGTCATCTTCTCTGGCAACCATGACCGTATGGTTGAACTGGCTTTTGGCACTCAGGATGTGGACTTGAACCGTCAGCGTGACAACTCGCATATCAGACGTATGCCTGAAATCGAGGAATGGGCGAAGGATATGTACCGCTTTGCTTGTGAGCAATGGGGTGAAGACAACATCGTCGGATTTTATGTGCATCTCGACGAAAAATGTCCGCATATCCACTGTTCGGTTCTGCCAATAACACCTGATGGTAAGCTGTCACACAAGAAGGTGTTTCATGGTGAGTCAAAGGACGCATTGGCTAAGCACCTTTTGTTCCTTCATGATGAACTCGCCAAGTATAACGACAAGTGGGGACTTGAACGTGGGTCTGACATCCGTGAAACTGGTGCGAAGCATTGCTCTCCAGAAGAGTACCGCCGACAGTTGGCTCAGCAACTGGATGAACTTGTGCGCAAGATCGAGGCTGGTGAAATGACTCTTGACGAGACAAACAAGCAGATAATAACTGCTGAGCGTAAGCTAAAGTCGTTCAACACGATGATAGCGAAGCTTCAGGCTCGTCAAGAGGAACTGACCCGACAACGAGGCGAACTCCTTCGTGAGTACAACAGGACTGATGCAGATAAATCTCGCCTTGAACGTGAAATCGCCAAGACGGAGAAGGAACTCGACTTTGTGAAGGACAAACTCATAAGCCGTCAGATGCAGCTTTCTGCCACAGAGCGTGAGCTGGATGTGCTCAATGAGCAGGTCAAGAAGACTCAGTCAGAGCATCAGGAGATGGAGTCGCAACTGGGAAAGATGTCAGGTGACGTGCGCGAACAGCTGGAACTGCGTCTGAAATCCGTAGCAATGGATGAAATGGTCGATACCGTTCGCGATATGATCACGCTTTCCAATGTACCAGAGGTTAAGGCGGCTCTTGACAACACCTTGGCTAAAGAGTTTGCTCTTCGCTTCAACGACATTGTGCGTTGCGCCATCCTTCTTTCAGTTGGTCTCGTTGACCAGGCAACGACGTTTGCAGAAGGACGAGGCGGCGGTGGAGGCGGTAGCAACATGCCATGGGGCAGAAAGGATGACGAGGATGAACGTAAGTGGTTAATGCGATGCCTTATGCAAGGTGCTCGCATGATGCACCCACGTGGCAACCAGAAGAAACGACGCTAACAGATGTGTCCAGATAGCAGGTGGACTTACGTCTGCCTGTTATGTGGACACTTTTCATAGTATTTGAGAGAACAAGAACAGTAATCATTTAATCAGTAACAACATGTTTAGACAACTTGCTTTAGCTTGTGCCATGTGCCTCTGTGCCACATCACAAGCAACAGACATCCAGACAACAAAAGACTCGACACACATTGCTAAGGTTCCTGTATCGGACCTTATGCTTCATCGCATCGAGCCTACATATCTGACAGACGTAACAGAAACATCACCTTGGAAAGGTCATTGGTTCCTCTCGGCTGGTGTAGGAGCGAATGTGTTTGCCGGCAACCCTTTGGGATGCGGCGACATGTTCGACCGTATGAAGCCGACATTCACATTCGCTGTGGGTAAGTGGTTCACACCTTCCATCGGTGGACGTATTACTTTCAACGGTTTCCAGATGAAGGATGCGTGCTTTGATATTGCGGATTATCAGAGCATCCACGCAGACTTCTTGTGGAACATCGCTCCCTATATATACAGGAATACCCAGGATCCACGGTGGGAGTTCACACCATATGTCGGTGCTGGTATCATTCACAACGACACGAAAGGCGGACATCCTTTTGCAATGTCGTACGGTCTGAAGAGCAGTTATCGGATGACGGATCGCTTACATCTTAACTTGGAACTTGGAGGCACCACCACCTTTCAGAACTTTGACGGCCTCGGCGATTCCCGTAAGTTAGGCGATAACATCTTCTCGCTGACAGCAGGACTTTCCGTAACACTTGGCAAGACAAGCTGGAAACGTGTGATTGATGCCAAACCATATATGGCACAGAACGACTGGCTGTTGGATCACGTTGCGCTCATCAGCGAGCAGAATCATAAATTTGCGAAGCAGCACGATAGGGATGTCCGTGTGATTGCCGAACTCAAGAAGATTCTGGAGATCGAGGGGCTTCTGGACACGTACTCAAAGAGAATAAAGAG
>JAGHTW010000184.1 GCA_018065145.1 Candidatus Prevotella equi | reverse complement strand
TATAGACGAGACGTAGGGTGGGAACATCTTTTTTTCTGGTGGAAACGGATTTATATGTAATTTAATGGTATTGACATACTTTTTTTTGTTTGTTTCAATATTTTTTTGTAATTTTGCAGCGATTTTGGGCGAAAGGGGTCATTTTTCGCCTTATGTATAACAAAAACAATAGAAAATAATGGACGATTATCACGCGACAGAGACACCAAGTGTCAAACGTACGTGAGGGACGCCATAACAATGGCTTGTTCCTCACTGTAGTATCATTATGCAGATAATAATAGCATCTGCAACAAGTCAACAACAAAAGACAAAAGAGGAACAAACCAATGAAAACCTATTGGAACACCAACAATGGTCTCCACAAGATTAATCAGTGGGAGCCAAACTGCTGGATTCAGGTGACATGCCCAACAGACAACGACCGACAGCAGTTAGAAGACCAGTATCAGATACCAGAATATTTCTTCTCCGACATCGCCGATGCCGATGAGAGAGCGCGTTATGAATTTGATGAGGGATGGCAGCTTATCATCCTGCGTATCCCTTATATGAAAGAGGTGCGCTCACGTACGCCTTATACAACGGTGCCATTGGGTATCATACATAAGGGTGACGTGACAATTACCGTTTGCTATTTTGAGAACGATATGATGCTTGATTTCGTCAGCTACCAACAGCGTAGAGGAGAGGGATTCACCGACTATGTGGATATGGTGTTCCGACTATTCCTGAGCAGCAGCGTATGGTACCTGAAGCGACTGAAGCAGATTAGCCTGTTGCTGGATCGTGCAAAGCGCAGCATGGACCACAACATTAACAATACGAGCCTCGTCAATCTTTCACGCCTTCAGGACTCATTGACTTATTTCATCACATCTATACGTGGCAATGAGACATTGCTGCAGAAACTGAAGTTCAAACTTCCTGTGGATGAACTTGACGCAGACCTTATTGAAGACGTAAACATCGAGATATCTCAGGCACGTGAGACGGCAAGCATCTATGCAGAGATTCTGGAATCAACGATGGATACTTACACGTCAATCATTAACAATAACATGAACACCGTGATGCGTACGCTGACATCATTCTCTATTATCCTGATGTTCCCTACGCTCATTTCATCTCTCTTTGGAATGAACCTCATAAATGGTATGGAGGCAAATACATGGGGATTCCCCGTGGCTTTGGTTATATCTGTACTCGTAAGCGTCGGTTCATGGGTAACACTGAGACATAAGAATCTTTTATAATATATGTGGTTAGCATTAGCTTTCCTATCAGCTACGCTGTTAGGTTTTTATGATGTATTCAAGAAACAGTCGCTGAAGGAGAATGCCGTCATACCGGTATTGCTCCTCAACACTCTTTTCTCTTCTCTTATCTTCCTGCCGTTCATAATCATGTCGGCACAAGGACAGATATCTCAAGACTCACTCTTCTTCTGCGAGTCATACGGTTGGGAGGGACATAAGTACATTCTTCTTAAGTCTTGCATCGTCCTTGCTTCATGGTTATTGGCATACTTCGGACTAAAGCATCTGCCTCTTACCATCGTTGGTCCTATCAATGCCACACGCCCCGTGATGGTTCTTGTCGGCGCAATGGTGATATTTGCAGAGAGGCTGAACCTATGGCAATGGCTTGGCGTGCTTATTGCGCTGCTTGGCATTGAGATGCTTAAGAAGACTAGTAAGAAAGAGGGTATCAACTGGTGGCATGACAAATGGATTTACTTTGTCATCCTTGCCAATGTTCTTGGCGCCATGTCGGGATTGTACGACAAATATCTCATGGCTTCGCCTGAGAATGGTGGCGTGGGCATGAATAAGATGGCGGTGCAGTCATGGTATAATATCTATCAGTTCTTCATGATGGCTGCTATGCTCATATTGTTATGGTGGCCTACACATAAGAAGACGACACCGTTCCACTGGCATTGGAGCATACCGCTGATAAGCATCTTCCTCAGTATGGCTGACTTTGTCTATTTCTATGCCTTAGGTCTTGACGGGGCTATGATAAGCGTTGTGTCAATGATACGACGAGGCAGTGTGATCGTCAGCTTCCTCTGCGGTGCAATGCTGTTCAAAGAGAAGAATCTTAAGGCGAAGGTATTTGACCTGCTTCTGGTATTGCTCTCAATGATATTGCTTTACATAGGATCACGATAAACAAAATAAGCGCGATGTCAACAATGACAACGCGCTTGTTTGTTTTATTTATCTTATTCTGATTAGAGTACTTTCTTATAGAGCTCTATAATCTCTGCCTCTGTAACGTCACGTGGGTTACCTGGTGTACATACGTCAGCGATAGCCTGTGCTGCGAGTGCTGGAATGTTCTCTTCCTTGATACCAAGCTCGGTGAGAGTCTGTGGGATTCCTACACGGATAGAAAGAGCCTTAACAGCATCAACAGCAGCCTGAGCAGCCTGCTCTGCGGTCATGCCTGTTGTATCTACACCCATGGTCTTCGCTATTACTCCGTACTTCTCAATACACTTAGGCATATTGAACTCCATGATTGTTGGGAGAAGGAGTGCATTAGCTACACCGTGTGGAATATCATGGAGTGAACCCATTGGGTGAGCCATACCATGAACAAGACCGAGACCTACGTTAGAGAATGCCTGTGCTGCGATATACTGTGCCAGTGCCATTCCCTCACGACCTACAGGGTTCGTTGGTTCGTCAACAGCGAGAGGCAAGTTCTCTGCTATCATCTTGATAGCCTGCAGCTCGTACATATCAGACATTACCCATGCGCCCTTAGTGATGTAACCCTCAATAGCGTGTGTGAGAGCATCCATACCTGTTGCTGCGGTAAGTGACTTTGGCAATGTGTACATGAGTTCTGGGTCAACGATAGCTACGGCAGGAATGTCGTTAGGGTCAACGCATACCATCTTTGCCTGACGCTCCTCGTCAATGATAACGTAGTTGATAGTTACCTCTGCACCTGTACCAGCAGTTGTTGGCAGCGCGATGATAGGCACTGACTTGTGCTTTGTAGGAGCAACGCCCTCAAGGCTTACGATGTCAGAGAACTCTGGGTTGTTAATAACGATACCAATACCCTTGGCTGTATCCATAGAAGAACCACCACCAATAGCAATGATACAATCAGCACCTGCTGCCTTGAATGCATCAATACCCTGCTTTACATTGGTAACGGTTGGGTTTGGCTTGATTTCTGAATATATCTCGTAAGCAAAACCTGCCTTATCAAGTACTTCTGTAACCTTTGCTGTTGTACCTACCTTGATAAGTCCTTTGTCAGAACATACAAGAGCCTTCTTAAGGTTGCGACTGTTAAGAACTTCTGGCAATACCTCGCGGCAGCCAGCTCCGAAATAACTTACTTCGTTAAGAATAAATCTTTGTGCCATTGTTTTTGATATTTAGTTTTATGGTTAATTAGTTATCAAACAATTTTTCGGTCACTGGGACCTAAGATGTTTGCAAAGATAAACATTATTTTGCAAATAACAAACAAAATATCAACAAAGTTTGGATATTCCATATATAATTATTAATTTTGCATCAATTAAACCCAAGAAAAACTATTATATACCAATGAAGAAAATTCTTTATTGCACTTTGCTGATAGTAGGAATGCTATTGTCACCTAGTGCCATGAATGCACAAGAGAAATATTTCTCTTTACCAACAAAAGAGGCTGCAAAGCCTGACAACGATGGTTTCATACGCCGATGGTTTGTACTGGAACCTATTAGCAAACCTAACCGAAGCAACACCGTCTTTACAGATTCATATCTCAGAGAGGTGTTTGCAAAAGAGTATTTTCCTAAACAGATGACTATATTGCCGAAGGATGGGCAAAAGGTAAAGGCTCTGTTTGAAAAGGTTGACATGCCAAAGGATTATCGACGTGTAGATCCTGCAACACTGAAGGTGACAACAGGTACAGAAACTCTTAAATGGCATAAACTGGACAGTAAGACATACAACCTTAAGCTGATGAGATTCGGCGAACATGAGTTACAACGCCTCTATGGAGTCATCTATTGGGTGGTAACAATAATAGACTGCGAAGAGGAGATGAAAGATGTGCGACTGTCTATCGGTTCTAACTCTGCTTCCATGTGGTGGGTGAACGGTGAAGAAGCGCTGATACTCTCTGGTGACAGACGCATGGTAGTGGATGATGGCATGTCTAACAGACTGACGCTGAAAAAAGGTGAGAACATTATCCGCGGCGCAATAATCAACGGTCCTGGCATGAGCGACTTCTGCGTTCGTTTTGCAAAAGAGAACGGAGAAGCTATCGTGAAAGGATTCACAATTAAATAATAAGGTACAAGTAATAAGTAAAAAGAAAGAACATGAAACAAAAGAATTGTTTATGGGGCTTGTTACTTGCCCTTGGTGCTACGCTTTTATGCAATAATGCTAACGCACAAATTGGAGAACCGTTTATTCATGACCCTGCAACACTTGCAGAATGTGACGGCAAATGGTACACGTTCGGCACCGGCGGTGGAGGACTGATATCAGAAGACGGTGGATGGACATGGCATAGTGGAGCAGTAAGACCCGGAGGTGGCGCCGCACCTGATGTATTGAAGATAGGTGACAGATACCTTGTGTCATATAGTGGCACTGGCGGTGGATTGGGAGGAACACATCGCGGACAAGTTCTGACAATGTGGAATAAAACTCTTGACCCTAATTCGCCTGACTTCAAATATACAGAGCCTGTGGTCGTAGCAGAGTCAGAAGATGGTGACGATTGCGATGCCATAGACCCAGGACTGCTTCTTGATCCAACAACAGGACGCCTATGGTTGTCTTACGGCACATATTTCGGTAATATACGAATTGTTGAATTGGATCCAAAGACTGGTAAACGTGTGGAGGGCAACGAGGCTATCAACGTTGGTATTGACTGCGAGGCAACGGACCTGATATACCGCAATGGTTGGTATTACCTTCTTGGTACACACGGAACATGTTGCGATGGTGTGAACTCTACTTATAATATTGTTTGTGGTCGTTCACGCAGCATTGAAGGACCATATATCGACAATACTGGTCGCACTATGATACAAGGTGGTGGTAAGATGGTTATTGCTGCACACGGAAAAGTAGTTGGACCTGGACACTTCGGACGCACTGTCGTAGAGGATGGCGTTGAGAAGATGTCATGTCACTTTGAGGCTGACTTTGAACAGGGTGGATATAGTGTTCTCGGAATACGTCCGCTGTTATGGAAGAACGACTGGCCTATTGCTGGAGAGGTATTCAAGGAAGGCACATACGAGATTGAATCAGAGCGTCACGGATATGCATTGGAACTCGCCATTGACTTCAAGCGCATAGAACAGCAGCGTCGTTGGTTCAGACATCAGGAGGGAGAAGAGATAAAGCCGATACCTATGCAGACGCTCAATGACGTAATCAACGAATGGCCAAAAGGAGAAATAGGCGTAAGAAACGGAGACTTCATGGTGCGCCCACATCAGCTATGGACCATCACTGCAGTACAGAATGTAGGTGGTTTCCTTGGACAGCCTTACTACAAGATTACCATTGCTGGTACTAATCGTGCTCTTGCAGCAACAAGCAACGGTGAGGTTACTACCGTTCCAGAATATAACGGAGCAACAGAACAACTGTGGCAGATAGACCAATTGACTGACGGCACATACCGCATAATGCCAAAGGAAGTACCAGGAACGAAATCACGCCTGTGTCTAATGTCTATAGCAGACAGCACACCGACACTTGGTGTATTCGATTTCAATAGTGATAACTGCAAATGGAATTTTAAGAAATGAAAATTGTCAGATTCATTATTCTTGCGCTGATGCTATTTGCTATCGGAAAAGTAAACATAGCATTCTGTCAGAATCCGATTATACGCAATCAGTTTACAGCTGATCCTACGGCAAGGGTATTTAATGGCAAGGTGTATCTATTCCCTTCGCACGACATACCTGCACCAGAGGACTATGCACGCAAGGATTGGTTCTGCATGGCTGATTATCATGTGTTCTCATCAGAGGATTTGATGGAGTGGACTGATCATGGAGTCATCATTGACCAAAAGGATGTACCATGGGGAAATCCAAAGGCTTACTCCATGTGGGCTCCTGACTGTATAGAGAAAGATGGAAAATATTATTTCTTTTTCCCCGATGCTCCAATGCCAAAGGAAGGTCAACGTGGCGGTGGTTTCGGCATTGGCGTTGCCATTGCTGATAATCCAGAAGGGCCTTATACAGTTGTAAAGAATAGCATTGAAGGAATAGGAGGTATTGACCCTTGCGTGTTACTTGCAAGTGACGGTAACGCTTACATCTATTGGGGCGGTGGTGGACTGCGTGCAGCAAAACTGAAGCCTTCGCTGATAGAATTGGCAGAGGATACTCCTACAGAGGTGCGAAAGATGGGCAACAGAGAGATGAAGGTAGTAGGAAAAAGCGTTGACGCAGGATTGCCAGAAGGTTTCAAAGAAGGACCATTCGCTTTTGAAAGAAATGGCATTTATTACCTTACTTACCCTTGGGTAGAGGATAAAACAGAGGCATTGGCATATGCAATGAGCGACAATCCGCTTGGACCATTTATCTTCAAAGGAAAGATAATGGAACAGTCTGCAACGGGTTGCTGGACTAACCATCATAGTATAGTGGAGTACAAAGGACAACATTATTTGTTCTATCATCATAACGATTACTCACCAAACTTCGACAAACTACGCTCTGCACGTATCGACTCTCTGTCATTCAATGCTGATGGAACGATAAAGCCTGTCATCCCTACCCTACGCGGCGTAGGAATCAGCGATGCTCGCAAACAAATACAGATAGACCGCTATAGTTATATCTCTCCAGCGGTATCTATGGACTTTCTCAGCGCTGATACACTCCGACGCTTTGATGGTTGGCAGCTGACATACAAGGACAAGACTGCCTACTCATTATATAATAAGGTGTCATTTGGCAACACTCCTGCAAAGGCTGTTTCTATCAGGGCAAAAGCAGAAAAGGGCGCAAAGCTGGATATTATAGCAATAGGTAACGACGGCAAAGAATCTCTCGTAGCAACAGTGAAGATTGCAGCATCAAACATGTACGAAGTCTTCTATAAGGCTATAAAGAAATCACCAGAAGGTATCGTAGATCTTAAGATTGCGAACAAAGACGGACGGGAAGTGTCCGTTGACTGGATTACATTTGAATAACAAAGAAAGAAACTATAACGAAAACTATAACTTTTAACAGAAATGGATAATTACGCTTATCACATATTCAGTCCGTATCGTGTATGTCCTCTTGGAGCACACGTGGATCATCAGCATGGACTGGTAACAGGATTCGCCATAGACAAGGGCGTGGACCTTTGGTTTAATGTCCGCGAAGACAATAAAGTTAAACTCTCATCAATGTCTTTCCCTGGAGATGTGGAATTTGAGATTGATAGAGCATCGCAGATAAAGGAAGGCATGTGGGGTGATTACGCACGCGGTGCAAAGTATGCTTTGAAGAAGCGCTTTGACCTGACACACGGCATTGATGGCGTACTGAAGGGTTCATTGCCTGTAGGTGGTCTGTCATCATCTGCTGCTGTACTGATAGCCTATGTCATGGCGTTTGCAAAAGCTAACAACATATCCCTGAAACCATTCGAAGTTGTAAAGATTGCATCAGAGGCAGAGCGCGAATACATTGGACTTAATAATGGTATCCTTGACCAGTCTTGTATTGCTTTGGGTAAGAAGGATGGCTTACTTTTCCTTGATTGTGATACTGATGAATACCGTATCATCAAGAAAAATGCTGACATGCCAGAGTTTGAGATTGGCATTTTCTTCTCAGGTCTTACACGTTCATTGGTAAACAGCGATTACAACCTCCGCGTTTATGAGTGCAAATGCGCAGCATGGAATATGTTGGCTTATACTGATCAGCCACTGAAAGAGTTCAAAAAAACCTTCCTTCGTGATATTCCAAAATCCACCTTTGACAAGACAAAGATTGCCATGCCAGCGCGTTTTGCGCGTCGTGCAGAGCATTTCTATACAGAATACCGCCGTGCAAGACAGGGTGCGACAGCATGGGAGAGCGGTAATATGAAACTCTTCGGAAAACTTGTCTTTGACAGTTGTGAGTCATCTATTAACAACTATGAGTGTGGCAGCGACGAATTGATAGAGATATACAATATCATCCATGGAATGGAGGGAGTATATGGTGGTCGTTTCTCTGGCGCAGGATTCAAGGGAGCAGTGATAGGACTCGTTAATCCTGCTTACAAGGAGAGCATTGAGAAGGAACTGACACGTCGTTATCTTGAGAAATTCCCTGAATACGAAAACACTTTCAAGATATTCTGGGTGAAGCCTGATGACGGTGCAAGATTTGTTTAATAAGAAGTATTAACGAAGACATAACGAAGACAATGAAAAATATAATAGTTGCAGCAGGTTACGCCACTCGTCTTGGCGAACTGACAAAGAATTTCCCTAAGCCACTGCTTAAGATTGGCGAGTCAACAATTCTCGGACGAATGCTTGACGACATCGACACCATACCAGAGATTGACGAGCATATCATTATAACGAACCATAAGTTTGCAGACATCTTTGAGAAATGGGCAGCGGAACAAAAATACTCTAAGAAGATAACAATCATTGATGATGGTACAGAGTCAAACGACACTCGCCTTGGTGCCGTGTGTGATATTCTCTTCGCTATGGAGAAACTGAACATTGACGATGACATCATGGTGTTGGCAGCTGATAACCTTCTCTTCTTCTCGTTCGCAGACTTCGTAAAGTACTCTAACGATAAGGATAGCAGCTGTATCATGTGCCACAAACAGCCATCGCTTGAGAAGCTTCAGCGTACAGGTGTTGTTGTGCTTGACGACAACAACAAGGTGCTTAACATGGAAGAAAAGCCACAAGAGCCAAAGAGCCAGTGGGCGGTTCCACCTTTTTATATATATAAGAAGAAGGATCTTGACCTCGTACGCCACTCGGTAGAGAATGGTTGCGGCAAGGATGCACCAGGCAATCTGGCACATTATCTCTGCGAACACACAACAATGCATGCATGGCCTATGGCCGGAACAGGAGAAAACCTGCGTTTTGACATTGGCAGTCTTGACACATACAAAGAGGCTTGCGAGAAATTCTCAAACAAATAAGCCTACCTATCAAGAAAATAAAGAAAAGGAAAATTGTGATTACCTTCCAAGAATATTGGAGATAATCACAATTTTCCTTTTTTATTTGTCTTTCGCCTGATTATTACTTTTTTGATTTTGCCGCAACAATCCAACCGTCCTTATTGAACTTTATCTGCTTCAGGAACAGTCTTGCCTCGCCATTACGTGATTTGTCATAAGCATGTGACAGGAAATACCACTTACCATTGAAATTATATACGGAACAATGACCTACGCCAAAGAATTCATTGTCAGGACCGAAGAGGTATGTTCCCCCACCCTTCTCCATTGGTTGTCCCTTCTCATCAAGATACGGACCTTCTATATTCTTTGAGCGACCATAAACTGTCTTGTATGTAGAAGCCTGACCACGACAACAATAATCGAATGCCACGAAGAGATAATAATATCCCGTCTTTTCGTTGTAAGTAATAAACGGAGCCTCAACAGCATTCTCACCAGCTTCGATAGTATCATTGCCTTCTATCGTATAGTGCTGTATATTATCTATCTCTGCAAGAGTAATCTTTCTGCCAATACGACGAGAAATTGTCACAGGCTGCGTCAGCGGTGTCTGGAGATCCTTGTCAAGCTTTACCAGCTGTATGCCATCCCAGAAAGAGCCATAAGTAAGATATGGTGTACCTGTTGCCGTATCAACGATAAGATTAGGATCTATGGCATTCCAACTATCCTGATGCTGATGTGAAACGATGACAGGTCCTTTATCTACCCATTTGAAATCAGGTGACGTTGGGTCAAGAGTCTTATTGACAGCAACACCGATAGCACTGCGATTCTTTCCGAACACGGAACAGGAATAATACAAATACCACTGCCCATTATGATAGCTGATATCCGGCGCCCATGTATGTCCACGGTATCCCCTTACACTATCAACAGCCCACTGTGGTATTTCATTATTGCGAATATCAAAAACGGACTTCTCACGTTGCCATGTCTTCATATCTGGTGAAGACATTACACCAACGCCCATTCCTGTTGAGAATATGTAATACTTACCATCCTCACCTTGCGCCATCACAGGATCATGAACGCCTGGCAACTGTGCATTAAACTGCGGACGCTGTGCCCATGCTACTGTAGTAGCAAGAAGCATAAGATAAACAATATATTTTTTCATCTTTTTATTTTTCAGGCATCCAAGTACTTGCTGTTGAGAATACCTCCTGAAGAGTAATCTTCTGTGCTTCCTTCTTTGTCAACTGGCGTGACCAATCAGCTCTCTTTGAAACATCAGCGCCTTCACCACGATTGTTATACTCCATATAACGAATCTTCTCGTGGTCTTTCTTCCAGTCGTTCCAGCCTACAGGTGTAATATGCTTACCCAATTCGCAGTTCATAAAGACTGTATAAGCATATTCACGCCATGGACGACCCAGATAACACTTGTCAACACCTTCGTCTGCAATTATCTTACAGTTATTGAGTATATAACCATACTTCTGACCTTTTGGTGTAGAAGCAGCAGTAATATAAGAGTTGCTCTTATTCTTTATAGTACAAGCCTCAAACCACACTATTGAAGGACCGAAGATAAAGTCTGTAGTTCCCTCAATGTAACAACCATTAAAATAAAGGCGTGTATTCTCAACACCCGTATAGATTGTATCCTGATTGCCCAGGAAACGACAGTTAATAAACGTCAGTCTATCACCCTCAGTGTGCAGAGCAACTGCCTGTCCAAGCTTTGGAGCATTGTTTTCTATCGTGATATTCTTCAACGTGATGTCATTGCCTTCTATCTTCAATGTATATGTAGCGAAAGTGCCAAGCTTATGATTGTTAGGCAAACGCATATCCTTGATGTTTGCATGGTCATCAAAAGTAATGATTGTCTCATCACGATCTTCGCCACATATTTCAACATTTGTAAGGAATGAAGGTATTACAACCTTTTCTTTATAAGTACCCTTCTTTACATAAATCACCTTATGATAATCCATAAAAGCGCGACATACGTCTATTGCCTCATTAAGGTTACGGAAATGTCCCGTACCGTCACGAGAGACAACAATAGTATCAGCATTGTCCCATATATTCTCATTGGAACCTGCATTTGCAGTAGTTACTCCGAGTACTGCAAGAATCAAAAACAAAAGTTTTCTCATTGTGGTTTAGTTGTTAGTTATTTAAAGTTTTTATAATCTATGTACGCTCTGCATACCGTTAATCTTTGCAAGGTCTTTTATTACCGTTTCAAGTATAGCAACATTGCAGACCAGCAATTCTATTTCTCCAGAGAAAATACCATCCTCTGTAAGCGTCTTGACACTATGTATATTGATATCAAATGTATCAGAGAGCAGCGTTGCAACATCTTTCAGCATACCCTTTCTGTCTATTCCTCGTACTGATATAAATGATGAGAAACTCATCTCACCACGCATATTCCATCTTGCTGCAAGTATCTTTGAGCCAAACGAAGATTTCAATCGTGCAGCCTCGCTACAAGAGCGCGAGTGTATCTCTACCTGATTCTTACCATTGATATATGCAAGTATAGGATCGCCAGGCACAGGTTTGCAACAGTCAGGGAAGATATACTGTGATATCGTTTCCTCAGTGATGACAACCGTCTGTGTCTTATCAAACTCCTTGCCGACAACGAGATAATCATTTGATGCAGTGTCATTCTTCTTGGAACGTACAAACGGTATATATTTACGCCATCCCTTTGCAACGGATTTATCTTTCTTCTTTCGGTTAAAGACAACATCAAGGTCCTTCTCTCCGAGAACAATATCTCCAGTTCCAATACCAGTAAGGAACTTACTGTGAAGCTTTTCGTCGTGAGCCTCCGTTAGCCTGTCAAGTATTGACGTTGTCAGGGCAAGATCATGCTGTACCAACCATTCTGATAGTATTCTCTCGCCCTCCTTTGCCTGTTCACGTTCCTGCTTCCTCAACAGAGCCTGTATTTTGTTACGCGCCTTGGCTGTTGTGACGAAGTTAATCCAAGCAGGTTGTACATGCTGTGAGTTAGATGTTATAATCTCTATCTGGTCTCCGCCTTTCAGCTTGTGAGACAAAGGTACAAGCTTATGATTGACCTTAGCGCCAATGCAGTGCGTTCCAAGAAAGGTATGTATCTGGAATGCGAAATCCAACGCGGTGCCTCCCGCCGGCATCGTGATGATATCACCCTTTGGAGAGAACACGAATATCTCTGATGCAAAGAGGTTGAGTTTTATGGCATCAAGGAAATCCATTGCATCTGGCTGTGGGTCATCAAGTATTTCCTTAATTGTTCGCAGCCATCCGTTAAGTTCATCCTCAGCCACACGCTCCGTATTCATCGGATCCTTATCCGTCTTATACTTCCAGTGCGCCGCAAATCCCTGCTCTGCTATCTCATCCATACGGTCAGAGCGTATCTGCACCTCTATCCACATGCCTTGATTACTCATCAAAGTGACATGCAGTGCCTGATAACCATTAGCTTTCGGATGTGACAACCAGTCACGCAGACGATCAGGATGCGACTTATACAGTTTACAAAGCTCTACATAAATATTAAAGCATTCATTGACCTCTTCTTCGCGACTGCGTGGTTTGAAGACGATACGTACAGCCAGAATATCATATATCTCATCAAAGGACACATGCTTCTTCTGCATCTTATTCCAGATGGAATACGGACTCTTCACACGAGCCTTTATATCATACTGCGCACCTATTTTGTCAAGCGACTCACGAATAGGCATGGTAAAATCATCAAAGAGTGTTTCTCGCTGTTCGCGTGTGTATGCAAGTTTATTCTCTATGGCAGAATATTCCTCCGGATGCTCATATTTGAAAGAAAGGTCTTCCAACTCCGTCTTTATCTGATTCAAGCCCAGACGGTTTGCAAGAGGAGCATAGATATATAGCGTTTCGCCTGCTATCTTATACTGCTTGCTCTCTGTCTCGCGGTCCAGATGTCGCATATTGTCCAAGCGGTCACATATCTTTATCAGTATGACACGAATGTCCTCACTCATTGTGAGCAGCAGTTTCTTGAAGTTCTCTGCCTGTGCCGATGCCTTGTCTCCAAATATGCCTCCTGCTATCTTTGTCAGTCCGTCAACAATCTGCGCTATCTTAGCACCAAAGATATTATTTATGTCATCAATGGTATAGTCACTGCCATCAATAACATCATGTAACAATGCAGCACAGATAGAAGTGCTACCAAGTCCCATTTCCTGAGAAACGATGGTAGCAACAGCGATAGGGTGCATCATGAAGGGTTCGCCAGATGTACGATGTTCTCCTTCATGTGCCCTCAATGCAAAATTATATGCTTTCTGTATTACGTCAACCTTCTTGCGATGGTTGGACTTCAGATACCCTTGAACAAGACGTTCAAAGGCATCATCCATCATCTTCTTTTCTTGTTCTTCGGTCATAGTATTTGTGTTTTAAGGAGTCTTTTTAAGGTAGGTTCAGGCATTATCTCACCTTCAGCTTCTTTCCAGCACGAATGTTACTGCCTGATATACCGTTCAGTTTGCGTAGCTTTGCAACGGTGGTACCGTTACGCTTTGCTATCTTCTCAAGCGTATCACCACTCTTGATGCTTACGCTTCTGCCGCCACGGCTTCGAGAACGAGATGTTGTCTTTTTATTACGTGAAGTACTCTTGCTTCGTGAGACAGTGCTACGCGTTGGAGTACTGCGATATGCTGGTGCATTGTCATTCACCTCCACGACATCACGCTTCATCAGGTTCTCTACATCGTATGCGAAGATGGAATCCTGATTCTCTATGAACTTAGAGATATACTCCTGTGGCAGACGCAAGTCTGTTGGTTCGCTATATCCTGTTACCACATCGCGGCGGTATTGAGGATTGAGTGAACGCAGTTCATCTATCTCAATACCAAGAACCTGCGACACCTGCTCGAAATGTACATTGCGGTAAAGCATAATCGTGTCAGTCTGCACTGGAAGTGTTGTCAGCATTGGGCAGATGTTATGCTCGCAGTAATATGTCATGATATAGTTTGCAGCGATGAAGGCAGGCACATATCCTCGTGTCTCAGATGGAAGATAAGGATAAATCTTCCAATAATCCTTTTCTCCACCAGCACGCTGTATTGCTTTCTGTATATTTCCTGGACCAGCGTTATATGCGGCAATGACAAGATTCCAGTCGCCAAAGATAGAATACAAGTCACTGAGATAGTGTGCAGCGGCATACGATGCCTTTGTAGGATCGCGTCGCTCATCAATCATAGAATTGAGTTTGAGACCATATCGCTTTCCCGTAGCAGCCATAAACTGCCATAATCCCGTTGCTCCTACACGACTCACGGCATTAGGGTTGAGCGCTGATTCAATCACAGGAAGATACTTCAGTTCCAATGGCAAGCCGTAAACCTCCAGAGCCTGTTCAAAGATAGGCATATAGAAGTTTGACGCACCAAGCATATAGCTGACAGAGCGACGCAGACGTCCGCTATAACGGTCAATGAACTTCTGCACTACATCGTTCCATGGCATCTCCATCGCTGTTGGCATACGCTTAAGGCGGTCCAGATACACTTCCTGTTCAAAGATTGGATTAACATCCATCATGTGGCAAGAGGTGTCGGGCGCAAGATATGTCTTATTATTGTACTCCTGCAACAGCTTATCAAGTTCGGCAGTCATACCTTCCGGTACTTCGATAATTTCCTCAGTACCTTCTTTGTTTACTATTATCTCGTCGTCATATTCCTCTACTGCATTATCATCATCTGATTCTTCATCATTCTCTTCGTCCTCATCCTCTTCTTCGTCCTCATCTTCCTCATCAGTTTCCTCATCATTTGCTTCATCCTCATCATCAATGTTTGCAGCGACCTTTGCATTATCATCGGTCAGTATTGCAGAACTAACAAATGGTGTTACACCAAACAGGAATGCTATTGCTATAGCTAAATATTTAAGTTTGTTTATATTCATTATTTATATATATAAGTGAGTAATCAAAATGTTAAAGCTCCACGTATGCCTACGGCGTTTGTGGAAATAATGTTTGTTGATGACATCGCTGCGCTGTTCACAGTCTTTATGTTTCCTCCAATGACGGCAGGTTCCAGATGAAGACTTAAATCATCACTGATATCAAACTGCGCCAGATGTGCATCCACATACGCATCAATAACAGAAAGGGCATATACTCCAAGCATAACGAAAAAGCTAAGATCGCGCCAGCGACGGTATCTATCCTTTCTATTCTTGAACAAAGTCTTGTAATACGCCTCGTTTGATGCATCAACCTTTGCACCGAGATGCAGGAAAGCGTCATAACTGCGTGTTGCAGGGTCATCATCCATAAGATCCAGATACGCCTGTGAATAATCAAGATACATCTGGTTATTCCATCTCATTGCGTAAGCACATCCTATGATACCTCCATATACGATAGGCAGTTTCCAGAACTTACGGTTATATATCTGTCCCGCACCTGGTATGACAAGTCCCAGCCACAAAGCCCTCTTTGGATCAGGACGCCATTTATTCCAGTCACGTTTCTGCTTTATTGGCTTCTCAAGTGCTGCCAATGCAAGAGAGTCTTCTGGTGTCAACACCGGAGGCAGAACAGCCACTGCCATTGTATCTTTTGCTATTGTATCTTCCACGACATCAATGGTAGCAACGGTATCCATCACTACCACCATCTGTCCCTGTGCTCCGCGCTCTACCTTTCTCTGCGCACTGACTGTCAGAGACACGACACACACGATGAGCGTAAGAAGAAAACGCAAGATATAATGTTCTACCCTCAATGCTTATCCTTGTATTTTGTCCAAGAGCTGCACAATACGCTCCAAATCCTCTTCTGTAGCAAACGGTATGGTTATCTTACCCTTACCCTTCGACGTACAACTCATCTGTACTTTGCTGCCCATAACACGAGATATACGTTTCTTGAGTACCTCATATTCCTCAGGCAATGCGCTATTTCCCTTTATCGTTTTCTTTGCGCTCTGTACATTCTCGCCATTCTTCAGGCTTTTAACCATCTCCTCAACCTTGCGCACACTGTATCCGTGCTTCAACACTTCTTTATATACCTTTATCTGAAGTGAAGGAGAATCAAGTGACAGTATGGCACGAGCATGTCCCATATCCAGTTCTTTCTTCTGCAAAGCCAACTGTATCTGAGCAGGAAGTCGAAGCAGACGGAGGTAGTTTGCTATTGCAGCACGGCTCTTTCCTACGCGCTCTGACACCTTCTCCTGTGTCATGCCGTCAGCATCAAGCAGGTGCTGGTAAGCCAAGGCTATTTCTATAGCATTAAGGTCCTCACGCTGTATATTCTCAACCAGCGCCATCTCCATCACGCTCTCGTCGCTAATGGTACGGATGTAAGCCGGTATAGCCTTCAGTCCTGCAAGCTGCGATGCACGCCAACGACGTTCACCGGCAATAATCTGAAAACGGTTATCCTCAACCTGTCGGAGGGTGATAGGCTGAATGATGCCTATCTCTCGAATGCTCGTTGCCAATTCCTGCAACGCCTGGTCATCAAACTCCCTTCGTGGCTGATTAGGATTTGCTTCTATAAGCTCTATTGCTATTTCGTTGATGGTAGAAGAACCTTGTGGACGCACCTCCTCTGTACTGATAAGCGCATCCAGTCCTCGTCCCAACGCATTATACTTCTTATGAACTGCCATTATTCTTTTATCGATTTTCTCGGGTATTTGATATCCCCTACCCTATAGTTTACTTTTCTCTGCTTACTATTTCCTTTGCCAATGCCAGGTGGTTCTTCGTTCCAGCAGCATCTGCATCATAAAGGATTACAGGCAAACCGTGACTTGGACACTCTGACAACTTGACATTTCGCTGTATCACAGTCTTGAATACGAGTTCCTGGAAGTGACGCTTCACCTCGTCGTATATCTGGTTTGCCAGACGAAGACGGTTATCGTACATCGTAAGGAGGAATCCCTCTATCTCAAGACCTGTATTGAGTTTACTCTTGATAATCTTGATAGTATTGAGAAGCTTTCCTATACCCTCAAGAGCGAAATACTCACACTGCACTGGTATTATCACAGAATGCGCTGCTGTCAGAGCATTGACGGTGATAAGTCCCAATGATGGCGAACAGTCAATAAGGATATAGTCATAATCCTGACGGATAGGCTCAAGAATATTCTTCAGCACCTTCTCACGGTTCTGCACTGTCAGCATCTCTATTTCCGCACCGACAAGGTTGATATGGCTTGGTATGATATCCAATCCATTGATATCCGTTGTGTAGATGGCATCACGCACATCAGCATGATCAATGATACACTCATACAGCGAACAATCCACCTCCTGCAAGTCAACGCCAAGACCGCTTGAGGCGTTTGCCTGTGGGTCGGCATCTATCACCAGCACGCTCTTCTCTAGCGTTGCCAAAGAGGCAGCAAGGTTTATGGTTGTTGTTGTCTTACCAACACCACCCTTTTGGTTTGCCAATGCTATTATCTTACCTAATTTCTTATCCATCTTGTTTATATATTACATATATTAGGTTGCAAAGTTACTACAAAAATTCCGAATATCAAAGATTTTGCCACCTTATTACACATTTTTTAAAACAAAATGTTTGTTTTTCAAAACTTTTTAGTAACTTTGCGCTTTGTTCAACAACAACAAAATTTTATTTTTGGCCTCGTAGCTTAGCTGAATAGAGCGTCAGATTCCGGTTCTGAAGGTCATGGGTTTGAATCCCATCGGGGTCACTATTTAATA
This sequence comes from Candidatus Prevotella equi, assembly GCA_018065145.1. GTDB lineage: Bacteria > Bacteroidota > Bacteroidia > Bacteroidales > Bacteroidaceae > Prevotella > Prevotella equi. Next base: position 7,143 of record JAGHTW010000184.1, on the reverse strand, counting down.
TGGGAAAGATTAAAGCTGCGTTATTTGATTTGGATGGTACTCTCTTCGACACCGAAGGGCAGTACAGTGTTTTTTGGGGACGTATGGCACGCAGATACCGTCCTGACATTCCACATCTCGAGGACATTATCAAGGGTACAACACTGACAAGCATTTATGCTAATTATTTCCCTGACGAGGATATTCAAAAGGAAATAACGAAAGGTCTCAACGAATGGGAGGCACAGATGACATACGAGTTTGTACCTGGCGCATTGGAATTCATTGAAGACTTGAAGGCGCATGGTGTAAAATGTGCTGTCGTAACGAGCAGCAACAGGGAAAAGATGCTGAGCGTGGCGCGTCAGCGTCCAGAACTTGACACCCTCTTTGACAGGATACTGACAAGCGAGGATTTCACTGCTTCAAAGCCCGCGCCTGATTGTTACCTTCAGGGAGCGAAAGTATTTGACGCTCAGTTAGATGAATGCGTTGTATTCGAAGATGCCTTCAACGGTCTTCAAGCAGGAATGTCATCAGGAATATTTACTGTCGGCGTGGCAATATCCAACCCTGCCGACACCATACGCAACTACTGCCATCACGTCATAAATGACTTTACGCATTTTTCGTACAATCAGGTTGACGTACTAGCATGGCTAAAGAATCATGACATACCTTTTGAGTGTTACCATCATCCGGAAGGTAAGACGATAGAGGACGCTAAACTCTGGTGGAAAGAAGACGGCAGCGAGCACTGCAAGAACCTTTTCTTCCGCAATCACAAAGGCAACCAGCACTATCTTGTCTCTTTCCAGTGCGATCATGATATGGACATCCACGACATGGAGCAGAGACTGAAGGCGCGACTGATGGCAAAAGGTCTCAATTCACCAGGAAAACTCAGCTTTGCCTCTGCAGAAAGGATGGAGAAATACTTAGGATTAAAACCAGGCAGCGTATCGCCTTTCGGTCTAATCAACGACAAGGAGCATCACGTCATATTCTTCCTCGACAGCAAACTTCAGGAATCTGAGACTCTTTCATTCCATCCAAATGACTGCCGCGGTACTGTGGTGATACGACGCACCGACTTAGAGAAGATTATTGACATACTTGGAAACACATTCGAATACACAGAACTGTATTAGTACACCTATCTCCCGCCAGTACTTGGGCACGATTACTGCAGTACTTGGGCACGATTACCGCAGTACTGAGGCACGATTACTGCAGTACTTGGGCACAGTACTGAGAGTGAATAAAAACAACCATAATAAAAAACAGCCGTAAGAACTATAAAATGTCCTTACGGCTGTTTTGATATTTTAATACTCAAGTACATCCCAAAGTTGACGAATACGTTTCTCTGGGTTCCATTTCTCATCAAAAGTCCACTTCGCTGTTATGGCATGGAACTCAGGTTTGCCCTCTGCCTCATCAAGATTATCATTGAGCCATCCACTGTGACCACCGTCACGTGTACAACCATAGTAATAGATGCGTTTTCCTAATGGGCAAGGATCTACATCCTTTCCTTCTGCAAGACGCTGTTCCTTTGTCTTCGCGTATGCATGGTCAATGTTCTCATCAAGGATATTGCGGGACATTCTACAATTGATGATATAGAACTGAGAATCATGATGATAGCGTCCGAGAACAGTTGGTTGCTTTCCGTCGAAGAAGGAGTTTGTCACAACGAATTTATTGTTCTTATTTCCCCTTGCGTCATGCCAGAGTATGGCACGTGTATCGCCATAGAAACGGCATCGTGTGGCATAGCAGGTTCCGCGCGGACAAATAAAGTCAACACCCGGACAACGGATATACAGGTCGGCATGGTAGTACATTCCGTCATTGCGTGCCCACAACGACAGGGCATCATTGCCGTCGGAGATAATATTGCTGTTAAGAATGATTGTTCTGGTAGCGCTGCCATACACAGAGAACTGGTGTGTCGTTGTAGGATTGACGGTAGTACCATAATTATTTATGACCGTCAGAGACGAGATAATACAATCATCAGCCTTGTCCGTAAGCACAAGGATACCGTTATGCACCTTCTCTCCTTTATACTCCTTTATCATAATATGATCTGACGTCTCTGCGCCCACGATGATACAACTATCACGATTCTCACCAACGAGAACAATATTTGGCTTATCAACGATTACCTTCTCGTTGTAAATACCTTTCTTTATATATATAAGATATGGTTTCTCTGGTTTTTCAGGAGCAGACTCTATTGCTTTCTGTATGCTTTCGCCACGCTTTACCACAGCATCAAACTTACTTATATCAATCTTTGGCGTACGGAACATGTGTATAACACCCGTCTCATTGGCACCCTTACCATTAAGGTCAAGCTCAACCTTATTCTGCGGATCATATTTCGCAGCCCATTCCTCATACATAGGATAAAGGGTTACGGCACGGTCGCCATACCATCCGTAACCAGTACGGCGCTCTATACCAATCTGTTCCAAGCGTCTGCGAGGCAAGCCATCGCGATCGCACACATAAGGTTCGCAATTTTCCAAATCATAATAACGCGCCCACAGAGGTCCGGCAGTATTATCTTCAACCAGGCGACGGTCCTTCTGATCCTTATCCCATATCGTTACCTGACGATAACCTTTGATTTTATATTTGTCAAACCACTTCATTGCTGCATGGACAGCTGCCTTCACCTTAGCAGATGGATTAGGCAACTGCATCAGAAGAGCCGTGATGGAAGCACTCTCCTGTGAGCAGAAGGAAGGTAATTCATACGCTCTTGCTGGTGCGGGCATGTAGGTATCTCTATAATGCTGCTGACACCACACTGTGAGCTTTCCGTTCGGATTGCGAGTTACCTTACCATTATCATCAACACGTATCTGCGTTGCAAGAATACAGTCAACACCTTTGTAGAATGCCTTTGACATCTTATCCTTCATGGACTTATCAACCAAATCACAGTCATAAGGTGACAGATTATTCATAATTGCCCAAAGCAGCTGCATGGTATTGACCATAGCATCATCATTGAACGTTATATGTATCTGATAATCACGCTGTGTAGGCCAGAACTGTGGCCAACCACCATTCTTGTACTGACCGCTGAGAAGATAGTCAACACCCTTGCGGAAAGCATTGCGATACTTCGCGTCGCCGGTTGCCTTGTAAAGGCGTGCGAGATACGCCATCTGGATGTTTGTAGCATCATTGTCCGTTGTGGAATCATCCGTCTTCACCTTGTCGGCAAGCACTTGCTTCTTTTCCTCATCTGACATAGGCTTTACCATATCAATATTCTTAGGCCATCCGCCCGTATTACGCTGCCATAGCAACACCTGGTCGCCAATCCTTCGCGCCTCATCAGACTGGAAAAATTCCTCATTCGTTGTCCTTAAAATAAATTTCCAACTTTTTGGCTGTGCCATCACAACATTAGCGCAAATCACAAGCATCATCAGCAAAAGTCTCATAGTTAGTATTATTATGATTTAGTTAGTTATTACAAATTATGATGCAAAGATAATACATTTCTGGAAATATCAATGCATTTTTACGAAAATTATGCAATATTTTATCAAAAAGACAAAAACAGAATATACGCCAAATAATTGATATAGAACATTTTTTTTGTATATTATGCAATAAAAACACACATACGTGCGTTATAATCTTGTATTATATGGTATATATAGATAGAAAGCAAAGATAAACATAATAAACATGAGACAACTTAAGATTCAGAAGAGTATCACCAACCGTAGTAGCGAAGCCCTTGACAAATATCTCGTAGAGATTGGTCGTGCTCCGCTTATTACCATTGATGAGGAGATTGAACTGGCGCAGGCTATCAAGAAAGGAGGCCCAGCAGGAGAACGAGCAAAGGACAAACTGGTAACAGCAAACCTACGCTTCGTGGTATCTGTAGCAAAACAGTATCAGCACCAGGGATTATCTTTGACAGACCTTATCGACGAAGGAAACATCGGACTTATCAAGGCTGCACAGAAGTTTGACGAGACACGAGGTTTCAAATTCATCTCTTACGCCGTATGGTGGATTCGCCAGAGTATCCTCCAGGCTATCGCAGAGCAGAGCCGTATCGTGCGTCTGCCACTGAACCAGGTTGGTTCGTTGAATAAAATCAATCATGAGATAAACAAGTTTGAACAGGAAAACCAGCGCCACCCAAGCGTTGGAGAACTTTCTGAAGCAACACAGATAGACGAAGAGAAGATTGGTCAGAGCCTTATGGCTGACGGACATCATGTTTCTATCGACGCTCCATTCCAGGACGGCGAGGAGAACTGTATGCTTGACGTTATGGCAAGCGGCGATGACTCACGCACAGACCGCGGAGTAGATCACGAGTCTATGGCAAAGGAACTTGACGCTGTATTGAGCCGCGTACTGAAAGATCGTGAGATAACAATCATACGCGAATGCTTCGGCATCGGTTGTCACGAAAAGGGACTGGAAGAAATAGGAGACGAACTGGGACTTACACGTGAGCGTGTACGTCAGATTCGCGAAAAGTCTATAGCTAAGCTGCGCGACAGCGGTAACGCTAAGATTCTCATTAAGTACCTTGGATAATAACACAAGGAACAAATTCGTCAATTCATTAATTCGCTAATTCGTTAATTCGAAAAAGGATGAATCACTTAGTAATAATGGCAGGCGGTTTGGGTAGCCGCTTCTGGCCAATGAGCACACCTGATAACCCAAAGCAGTTTATTGACGTTCTTGGAGTAGGACGCTCCCTGATGCAGTTGACATACGATCGTTTCAAGGGTATATGCGACCCGGAGAACGTTTGGATTGTAACCAGTGCGGACTATGTAGCAAAGGTACACGAACAGCTACCAGAAGTTCCTGTCGGCAACATTCTTAGCGAGCCATGCCGCCGCAATACCGCACCATGCATTGCATACGTCAGCTACCGCATCAAGGCAAAGGACCCTAAGGGCAATATCGTAGTAACACCTAGTGATCATGTTGTCGTAAACATACAGGAATTCCAACGTGTCATAAACGGCGCTATGCAGTTTGCTGGTGAAACAGACGCCATCGTTACACTTGGCATGAAGCCAACACGTCCTGAGACAGGATACGGATACATTCAGGCTGACCTTGCAGCACAAAGCATGCGCAACAAGGAGATTTATCAGGTGGAGTCATTCCGCGAAAAGCCTGATCTCGCAACAGCAGAAGAATATGTCAAGCATAATTACTATTATTGGAACGCTGGCATCTTCATCTGGAATGTAAGCACTATCGTCAACGCTTTCCGCATGTACCAGCCTGCATTGAACAGGATATTTGAATCAATGATGGACGTTTATGGCACAGACCAGGAACAGGCTGCCATCAACGAGCACTACGGCGAATGCGAGAACATATCAGTTGACTATGCTATTCTCGAGAAAGCAGAAGAGATATTTGTTTTCCCCGCAGACTTTGGATGGAGCGACCTCGGTACATGGGGCTCACTGCAGACTCTCTCTAAGAAGGACGCAAACAACAACAGTCTTATAAGCGACAACATAAAGACGTTTGAAACAACAAACTGTATCATCAACGTAGAAGGTAACAAGCAAGTTGTAGTACAAGGACTTGATGGTTACATCGTAGCGCAACGAGACGGCAGATTGCTTATTTGCAAACTGTCTGAAGAACAAAGGATAAAAGAATTCTCCGCAGAATAAATATATTAAAAAGGAGTCAAGCACGAAAAAAAAGGAGCCACGCACTCGATTTGAGTACATGACTCCTTTTTATATTATAATGATTTATATTACTTCTTCAGGAGATCACGAATCTCTGTGAGAAGCTTCTCTTCAGCAGATGGTTCTGGTTCTGGAGCAGGAGCTGCAGGCTCTTCCTCCTTCTTCTTGTTAAGAGAGTTGACACCCTTGACAAGCATGAATACACAGAATGCGATGATGACAAAGTCAAGCATTGTCTGGATGAAATTACCATAATTAATTGTAGCAGGAGCAAGTTCAACACCCTCAATAACTACAGATGGCAACTCAACCTTAAGGTCTGTGAAGTTCACACCACCAATGAGCCAGCCGATAGGAGGCATAATAATGTCATCAACGATACTAGACACGATCTTTCCGAACGCACCGCCGATGATTACACCGACAGCCATGTCAACAGCATTTCCCTTTACAGCAAACGCTTTGAATTCTTCAATGAATTTTCCCATATTAATTAATGTATTATAAATGATAAATTGAAAAGTACATATTACAATTTGACTGCAAATATACAAACTTTTTATCTAATTAGTGCAAAAGTGTCATTTTTTTTTGATTTTTTGTTGATAATTTGAAAAAAGTTAGTAACTTTGCATCGAAATTAGTTGGATAACGTGATTTTACATATCGTAAAAAGATTTTTATCACATTTTTTATAATTTAATTAAATTAAAAGCAAAATGACAAAAGTAGCAATTAACGGTTTTGGCCGTATCGGTCGTCTCGCATTCCGTCAGATGTTCGAGGCTGAAGGTTACGAAGTAGTAGCTATTAATGACTTGACATCTCCAAAGATGCTCGCTCACCTTCTTAAGTATGACACAGCACAGGGTGGCTTCGCTGGCAAGTTCGGCGAGGGTAAGCACACTGTAGAGGCTGGTGAGGACAACATCGTAGTTGATGGTAAGAAGATCACTATCTACGCTAAGCCAAACGCAGCTGAACTCCCATGGGGTGAGCTCGACGTTGACGTAGTTCTCGAGTGTACAGGTTTCTACACATCAAAGGAGAAGGCTTCTGCTCACCTCACAGCTGGTGCAAAGAAGGTAGTTATCTCTGCTCCTGCAGGTAACGATCTCCCAACAATCGTTTACAACGTTAACCACAACACATTGACAGCTGACGACAAGGTTATCTCTGCTGCATCTTGCACAACTAACTGTCTCGCTCCAATGGCTGCTGCTCTTAACGCATACGCTCCAATCCAGTCTGGTATCATGTCAACAATCCACGCTTACACAGGTGACCAGATGATCCTTGACGGTCCTCAGCGTAAGGGTGACCTCCGTCGTTCACGCGCAGGTGCTCAGAACATCGTTCCTAACTCAACAGGTGCTGCTAAGGCTATCGGTCTCGTTATCCCAGAGCTCAACGGTAAGCTCATCGGTTCTGCACAGCG